>JBKJRJ010000559.1:0-15347 GCA_046594705.1 Vicinamibacterales bacterium | reverse complement strand
TCAGGACTGGTAGCGAACGCGCTGGACGCTGCCAGCCGCGATCTCGCCGATGATGCGGGCGCCGGGCTCACCGGCCGCGCGCAGGGCCGCGAGCACGCCGTCAGCGTGGCCGGCCGCAACCGCAAGGATGAGGCCGAGGCCCATGTTGAAGGTCCGCAGCATGTCTGACCGCGGCACGCCACCCGCAGCCTCCAGCCATCCGAACAACGCCGGTACCTCCCACGCGCCGGGCCGCACGACGGCCTCGGTGCCGGTGGGCAGCACGCGCGGCAGGTTGTCGGTGATACCGCCGCCGGTGATGTGCGCCATCCCCTTGATCCGCCCATCGTCCAACAACGGGCGGATGAGCGGCAGATATGAGCGGTGTGTCGCCAGCAAGGCTTCGGCGACCGTCATGTCCAGTTCCGCCACACGGTCGTGCACGCCGAGCCCCAGGCGGTCGAACACGATGCGGCGCGCGAGGGAGTAGCCGTTGGTGTGGAGACCTGACGAGGGCAGGCCGATCAGGACATCGCCTGGCGCGATGCGGCGTCCGTCGATCAGCCGCTCGCGCTCGACTGCGCCGACGATGAAGCCGGCGACGTCGTACTCGCCGTCGGCATAAAAGCCGGGCATCTCCGCGGTTTCGCCGCCGAGGAGAGCGCAGCCGTTCTCACGGCAGGCGCGCGCGAGGCCATCCACGATCTGGACGGCCACGTCGGGATCGAGCCGACCGGTGGCCAGGTAGTCGAGGAAGAACAGCGGCTGCGCGCCCTGGACGAGGATGTCGTTGACGCAATGATTGACGAGGTCGGCGCCGATGGTTCCGTGGATGCCGCTCAGGAATGCGACGCGCAGCTTGGTGCCGACGCCATCGGCGCTCGCGACCAGCACCGGATCCCGCAGCCCACGCCCGCCCAGGTGGAAGAGGCCGCCGAAGGAGCCGAGCTCCGACAGCACGCCGGGGGTGAAGGTGCCACGCGCCAGCCCCTTGATCCGACGCACCACCTCGTTGCCGGCGTCGATATCAACGCCCGACTGCTTGTAGTCCACCGCTCAAAACTCCAGGACCTGGATCAGCGCGTCGGCGACCTTCCGCTCCGGCGATCCCTCCGGCGCCTGCCAGTAGGCGCGGCGGACGATGGCGAAGAAACGCTCTTCCTCGTAATCCTCTTCGAGCATGTCGAAGGCGTCGCGCAGCAGCAACGCGGCGTCCTTCACGTCGGTCCGCGCCATCAGCAGTTTGATGGCGAGCGTCGTGTCGCGCAGGGCCACCGCACCAAAGGCGAGCGCCACGGGAGAGCGGCCGGGATCGCGCGCCGGGATCCCGACGTCCAGCAGCAGGGACGCGGCGTCCTGTCGGCCCGACGCGGCCAGCGTGCCGAGCGCGCGCGACGCGGCACGCAGGAGATCCTGGAAGCCCTGGTTGTCGATCGCGAACGTCAGGGTGTCGGCAATGAATCTCTGGTGCGAGGCGCAGTTGATGCCGAGCAGGCAGATCGCCGCCGAGACGGCCGGCTGGCGCACGCGCGGTGCCGATTTTTGTAACATCACGAGCGCCGTGAGCGCCCGCTTGTCGCCGAGCTTCCCCAGCGCCAGGATGGCGTCCTCCTGCAAGGGTCCGTCGAGGCGGGCGACCTCGAGAATCGAGGCAAAGGCGTAGGTGGCGTGATAGTCACCCAGCGCTTCGATCACGGCGCTGCGATACAGATCCTGGCCACGCAGCACCAGGCCCGTCAGCGCACCGCGGACCGGCGCCTCCTGGCCGTACGCCGCGAGCGCACGCGTCAGGGCGGGACGCACGAACTCGCCGTCCTCCTTCTCCAGCTTCGTGAGGAGCCGCGCCGACATGCCGGGTTCGGGGTGGTGTTCGAAGTAGGCGTAGGCCACCGTGCGCAGCCGATCGTTGGGATCGTCGAGCGCGGTGGACATCAGCTCGCGCGCGCGCGCATCGTTGAATCCGGAGAGCAGCACCAGCGCGCGGAACCGGACGTAGCCATCGGCATGCCCGGCCGCGGCCTCCATCAGGGCCGGCAGCACCTGAGCGGCGGGGACGCGCCGCACCGCACGAGCCGAGGTCGTCCGCGTCGCGGCGTCGAACTTTCCGAGCCCATCGATCGCGGTCTTCAGCTGCGCCTGAGAGAGGGATTGCTCGCGCGGCGCCGGCGCCTGGGCGCCGGGTGCGGCCCCGGCCAGAAGGAGCGAGAGGACCACGGCCGACGTCTTCACTGGACCACCTTCAGAGCCAGCTGCCGGTAGGACTGCTCGTCTTGCGGAAACGCCACCGGATAGACGCCGGTGTAGCAGGAGGTGCAGTAGGAGCCCCCCGACGGGGTCACCGCGCGCAGGAGGCCCTCCAGGCTCAGGTAGGCCAGCGTGTCGGCCTCGATGAAATCGCGAACCTGTTCGAGCGTGTGCGTCGCGGCGATCAGCTCGGAGCGGTTGGGGGTATCGACGCCGTAGAAGCACGGCGAAATGGTCGGCGGACAGGCAATCCGCATATGCACCTCCCTGGCGCCGGCGGCCCGCACCATCTTGACGATCTTGCGGCTGGTGGTGCCGCGCACAATCGAATCGTCGATCAGGATGACGCGGCGGCCTTCGAGGACGCTACGCACGGGGTTGAGCTTGATCTTGACGCTGAAGTGGCGGATGGCCTGTTGCGGCTGGATGAAGGTGCGACCGACATAGTGGTTCCGGATGAGGCCCATGGCCATCGGGATGCCGGATGCCTCGGCGAACCCCATGGCGCCGCACACGCCGGAGTCGGGAATCGGGCTCACCACATCGGCATCCACCCGCGATTCCTCGGCGAGGATGCGGCCCATCTGCGTGCGGACGTCGTTGACGCTGCGTCCGAACACATAGCTGTCGGGCCTGGCGAAGTAGACATGCTCGAAGATGCAATGCGCGAGGGG
The DNA here is from genome assembly GCA_046594705.1 of Vicinamibacterales bacterium. Taxonomy (GTDB): domain Bacteria; phylum Acidobacteriota; class Vicinamibacteria; order Vicinamibacterales; family 2-12-FULL-66-21; genus JAICSD01. Next base: position 12,450 of record JBKJRJ010000559.1, on the reverse strand, counting down.
CGCGGGCGGGAAGGGGTGCAGTGACCGCAGCCCGCCGTCGCTGATGATGAGCACTTCGCCGGGCTCGATGTCGCGAAGGTAGGTCGCGCCGATCAAGTCGAGCGCACAGGTTTCGGAGGTGACGATGTAGGCGCCGTCGAGCTGTCCCAGCGCCAGCGGACGGAAACCATGCGGGTCGCGCGCGGCGATCATCCGATCCTTGGTCAGCAGGGTGAAGGAGAAGGCACCCGTGATCTGCGAGATCGACTCCACCAGCGCGTCTTCCACCGTGTGCTCGCGCGATCGAGCGTAGAGGTGCAGGACGACCTCGGTGTCGCTGCTGGTCTGGAAAATGGAGCCGTCGCGCACCAGCCGGTCGCGCAGCTCGCCCGCGTTGACGAGGTTGCCGTTGTGGGCGATGGCGATCTGGCCGTGCGCGCAGTCGATCAGGATGGGCTGCGCGTTCAGCAGCCGGCTCTCCCCCGCGGTCGAGTAGCGGGTGTGGCCGATCGCGAGGTGGCCGGGGAGCGAGGCGAGGGCGGGCTCGTCGAAGGCCTCGGCGACGTGCCCCATCGCCCGCGAGATGCGCATCTTCGCCCCGTCGGCGCTGCAGATGCCGGCGCTCTCCTGGCCGCGATGCTGCAGCGCATAAAGACCAAGGTAGGTCAGGTTGGCCGCTTCAGGATGCCCGAAGATGCCGAAAACACCGCACTCGTCTTTAAATTTGTCCAGCATGGGCCACTTCTCTTACGCCGCAACCCGTTTGAAGAACTGCTCGAGGGCGGTCGCCCAGATTTGTTCGGCGTCCGTCACGGCGACATCGACCGCGGACCGTCCCTCGACCGCGATGGTGAGCCGCGATCCCCCCGTGGTCCCGATCCGGCGAGCCGGAACCCCGGCCGCCGTCGCGAGGGCGAGGAGCTGCTGTTGGTTGGACGGCTCAACGGAGACGACGATGCGGGAGGCGCTTTCGCTGAACAGGGCGGTCGCAGGGGCGGCCGAGGCTTCGAGATCGACGGTCGCACCGATGCCGGCCGTGTCGAAGCACGATTCGGCGAGCGTCACCGCGATGCCACCGTCCGAACAATCGTGGGCGGAGCGCAGCAGCCCGGTGGCCGCGGCGTCGGTCACCAGCTTGATCAGGGCGGCTTCCCGCGTCAAGTCGAGTGCCGGCGCGTCGCCCCGCACCAACCCGTGCACCACTTTCAGGTACTCACTCCCCCCGAGCTCGCCGCGATCCTCGCCGAGCAGCACCACCGCGTCGCCGGCCCCCTTGAAGGTGCGCGTCAGCACGCGCGACGCATCCTCGATCACGCCGACCACGCCGATGATCGGCGTCGGGTAGATGGCGCGGCCGTCGGTCTCGTTGTACAGGCTGACGTTGCCGCCCGTGATCGGAATCTCGAGCGCGCGGCAGGCGTCGGCCAGCCCCTCGATCACTTCGACCAGCTGCCACATGATCTCCGGCCGTTCCGGATTACCGAAGTTCAGGCAGTTGGTGGCGCCGATCGGCACGCCGCCGGCACAGGCGACGTTGCGCGCCGCCTCGGCCAGCGCCAGCATGGCGCCGCGGCGCGGGTTCAGGTAGCAATAGCGGCCGTTGCCGTCGGTGGCGATGGCCAGCGCGCGACGGGTGCCCTTGACGCGCACCACGCCGGCACTGAAGCCCGCCTCGGCGATGGTGTTGGTGCGGACCATCGTGTCGTACTGCCGGTAGGCCCAGCGCTTGCTCGCGACGCTCGGCGAGGCGAGCAGCCGCAGCAGGGCATCCTGCGGCGCCACCGCCGGCAGGGCCGCCAAGTCGAGCGCGCGCAGGTCGTCCAGGTAGCCGGGGCGCGTGGTCGGCCGGTCGTAGACCGGCGCTTCGTCGACCAGGAAGGTGTTGGCGATTTCGGCGACCACGACTCCGCGGTCCTTCACCCGCATCAGGCCGTCGGTCGTGACCTCGCCGATGTGCGCCGCGTGCAGATCCCACTTGTCGAAGATCGCCTCGACCTCCGCCTCCCGCCCTTTTTTGACGACCAGCAGCATGCGCTCCTGAGATTCCGACAGCATGATCTCGTAGGGCGTCATGCCGGTTTCCCGCTGTGGCACGTGCATCACGTCAATCTCGACGCCGGCGCCGCCGCGCGATCCCATTTCGCAGGTGGAGCAGGTCAGCCCCGCCGCGCCCATGTCCTGCACGCCGATCAGGGCGTCGGTCGCCATCAGCTCGAGGCAGGCCTCGAGCAGCAGCTTCTCCATGAACGGATCGCCGACCTGCACCGCCGGCCGCTGCTCCAGCGCCTTGTCGTCGAACTCCGCCGAGGCCATGGTCGCGCCATGGATGCCGTCGCGGCCGGTCTTGGCGCCGACGTAGTAGACGGGATTGCCGGCGCCCGACGCGTTGCCTTTGACGAGCGCGTCGGCCTGGACGATGCCGAGGCACAGTACGTTGACGAGCGGATTGCTCGCGTAGTGGTCGTCGAAGGCGATCTCGCCGCCGACGGTGGCGATGCCGATGCTGTTGCCGTAGCCGCCGATGCCCTTGACGACGCCTTCGACAATTCGACGCGTACGCGCGCCGTCGGGTCCGTCGAGCGCGCCAAAGCGCAGGGCATTCAGCAGCGCGATCGGCCGCGCGCCCATGGTGAAGATGTCGCGGATGATGCCGCCCACGCCGGTGGCGGCGCCTTGGTACGGCTCGATGAACGACGGGTGGTTGTGCGACTCGATCTTGAAGACCGCCGCCAGGCCGTCGCCGATGTCCACCGCCCCGGCGTTCTCGCCGGGGCCCTGCAACACGCGCGGCCCGGTGGTCGGCAGCTTCCTCAGATGGATCCGCGAACTCTTGTAGCTGCAGTGCTCGGACCACATCACGGAGAAGATCCCGAGCTCCGTTTCGGTCGGCTCGCGCTTCAGCAGCGCGACGATCCGGGCGTATTCCTCGTTGGTTACGGTCATCGGCGATTTCTGGTCATCAACACGATTGCGATTATGAGGTCGGCGCACCCGGTGAACAGAAAAACCTTGGCGAGCGTGCGCACCGAGCCCTCCGCGTAGGGCAGCCACCGCAGCCAGGCGGCCAGCGCGACTGCCAGCATGAACAGGCCGCTCCAGGCGAGCAGTTGTCCGACCAGCCTGGCGTTGGCACCGGGGGCGGCCGTCATGCGGGTCGCTCGTCGCCGCCCGCAGCCCACCGAGCGGGCTTCGGCGAGGCTTCGCCGGACCTGCCGGCGTGGGCGGGGACGGCGCCGTCGTGCGCCAGGGCGGCGATCACCGACTCGAACATCACCAGGCCGTCGGCGCTGCCAAGCGCCGCTTCGCACGCCCGTTCGGGATGCGGCATCAGGCCGACCACGTTCCGGGCCTCGTTGCAGATGCCGGCGATGCCGTTGACCGATCCATTCGGGTTGGCCACGCTGGTGACCGCGCCGAGCGCGTCGCAGTAGCGGAACACGACGCGATGGGTGGCTTCGAGTTCCCGAAGCACGTCAGGCGGCGCGTAGTAGTTTCCCTCGCCGTGCGCGATGGGGAGGCGCAGCGTCTGCCCGTTCGAGGCGCGCAGCGTGAACGGCGTGTTGGTCTGCTCGACGCGAACCACCACCTGCTCGCAGCGGTATGCCAGCTCGCGGTTCCTCAGCATGGCCCCGGGGAGCAGGCCGGCCTCGAGCAGTACCTGGAAGCCGTTGCAAATGCCCAGGACCGGGCCGCCCGCCCGCGCGAAGTCGAGAATGGCGGCCATGATCGGCGAGAACCGCGCGATCGCACCGGTGCGGAGATAATCGCCATGCGCGAAGCCGCCCGGCAGAATCACGACGTCGGCGCCGTTGAGGCTGGTGTCCTTGTGCCAGATGAACTCGGCATCCTGGCCCAGCACGTCGGTCGCCGCGTGATATGCGTCGTGGTCGCAATTCGATCCCGGGAAAACGACGACTCCGAATTTCATAGCAATTACCAGTCCGCTTCAGTGGCCAGTGCCAGCTGGCAACTCGTCGATTTCAATCCGGTAGCTCTCGATCACGGGATTGGCCAGCACCCTGTCGGCCACTTCCGACGCGAGCTGCCGCGCCTGCTCGGCCGAGGCAGCGGCGAGCTCGAGCTCGAAGTACTTGCCCTGGCGCACGTCGCCGACGCCGGCATAACCGAGGGAATGCAGCGCGTCGGAGATGGTCTTGCCCTGCGGATCGAAGACGGACGGTTTCAGCGTGACGAATACTCGTGCTTTCATGATTCTCCAGACCTTCCGGCCGACGCCGGAAGCCGCGCGATCGTCGCAAGAGATCCCGTGGCGGCCACTTTCAGGCGGAAGTCAGTGTGACCGCAGACCCGCTGAAGACCCGGGCAAACACCGCGTCCACGTTGCGCAACTGGTCCTCGAGCGAAAACGCTTTTTCCACGTCGGCGGCCGGCAGCACCTTCATCAGCTCGGCGTCGTCGAGCAGCAACGCCTTGAAATCGCGCTGCTCGTGGAACGAGCGCATCGCGTTGCGCTGCACCCATTCGTAGGCCTGCTCACGGGAAACACCGCGCTTGGCGAGCTCGAGCAGCAGCGTCCCGGAAAAGACGACGCCGCGCGAGCGACCGAGGTTCTCGAGCATCCGCTCGGGATACACCACCATGCCGGCGACGATGCGGGTGAAGCGCCGGAGCATGTGATCGAGCGCGATGAAGCTGTCGGGCAGGATCACCCGCTCGACCGACGAGTGCGAGATGTCGCGCTCGTGCCAGAGGGCGATGTTCTCGAACGCCGCGGAGGCGTTGGCGCGCAGCAGCCGCGCCAGGCCGACGATCTGCTCGCAGCCGATCGGGTTGCGCTTGTGGGGCATCGCCGACGACCCCTTCTGGCCCTTCCCGAACGGCTCCTCGACTTCTCCGATTTCGGTCTTCTGCAGGCCCCGGATCTCCAGGGCAAATTTCTCGAGCGAGGCCCCCGTGATCGCCAGGGCCGACATCAGCTCGGCGTGCCGGTCGCGCTGGATCACCTGCGAAGACACCGGCGCCGCCTCGAGCCCCAGGCGCCCACACACCGCCGCTTCGATCGAGGGATCCAGGTGAGCGAAGGTGCCCACGGCGCCGGAAAGCTTGCCGACCGAGATGACATCGCGCGCGCGCAGCATGCGATCGAGATCGCGCCTGAGCTCGGCGTACCAGAGCGCGAGCTTGAGGCCGAAAGTCATCGGCTCGGCGTGGACGCCGTGGGTGCGGCCGATCATCGGCGTCATCCGGTGCTCGTCGGCGCGGCCACGCACCGCGGCCATGAGCGCGCTGATGTCCTTGACGATGAGGCCGCAGGCCTGGCGCATCTGGAGCGCCTGCGCGGTATCGATGACGTCGGAGGAGGTGAGGCCGAAGTGCAGGTAGCGCGCCGCGGGACCGACCTGCTCGGCGACCGCCGTCGTGAACGCGATCACGTCGTGCTGCGTGACCGCCTCGATCTCCTCGATGCGCTTCGGATCGAAGGCCGCTTTGGCGCGGAGCTCCGCCGCGGCGTCGCGCGGAATCAGGCCGGCGTCGGCCATCGCGTGGGTCGCCGCCGGTTCCACCTCAAGCCAGGTTTCGTAGCGGCGCTGATCGCTCCAGATGGCGCCCATGTCCGGATGCGTGTAGCGGGCGATCATGACTGTCCGTTCCTCACCCGAGATCGAGCTCGGTGCGCGTCATCTCCCGCGGCGACGGGCCGACCACGGTCGCGGCCAGTGAGCCGTCGGAGAAGAGGTCGGTGGCGACGCGGGTGACGTCGGCCGCTGTCACGCGCTCCACGCCGGCCAGCGTTTCGTCGAGGGTGAAGTGCCGCTCGAAATAAATTTCCTGGCGCGCGAGGTGCGACATCCGGCTCGCCGTATTCTCGAGGCTCAGCATCAGGCTGCCCTTGAGATGATCCTTGGCGCGGCGCAGCTCGGCGTCGGCGACCGGCGCCGACTTCATCCCGCGCAGCTCCTCCACGCAGACGTCGATCACTTCCGGGACCGCCTCGTTGGCGCAGCCGGCGTAAATCGTGACGTTACCGGCGTCGCGGTAGGCGCTCAGGCCGCTGAACACCGCATAGGCCAGCCCGCGCCGCTCGCGGACGTTCTGGAACAGACGTGAGCTCATCGAGCCGCCCAGCACCGTGTTCATGATGTAGCTGACGTAGCGGTCCGGGTGATTCTGCTGGTAGCTGTGGGTGCCGAGGCAGAGATGGCTCTGCTCGAGTTCCTTGGCGCGAACCGTCACCTGCGGCACGACGCGTGGCGTCTCGTCCGCGAACACCGCGCGGGTCGCCGGCAGCTTCTCGAACGCCGCGGCAATCAGGTCGTGCACGCGCGCATGCTCGATGTTGCCGGCGGCCGACACGATCACGTTGGGGGCGACGTACGACGTCTGAAAATACTGCCGCAGGATCGCCGTGGTGAAGGACTCCACCGTGTCCTTGGACCCCAGAATCGGCCGGCCCAGGGCATGCCCCTCCCAGAAGTGCTGGGTGAAGAGCTCGTGGACGAGGTCGTCCGGCGTATCCTCGACCATCTTGATCTCTTCGAGGATGACCTTCTTTTCCTTGTCGAGGTCCTCCGCGGTGAAATTGGGGTTCATCACGATGTCGGACAGCAGGTCCACCGCTGTCGGCAGGTGCTCGTCCAGCACCTTGATGTAGTAGCTGGCGTACTCCTTGGCGGTAAAGGCGTCGAGCTGGCCGCCGATGGAGTCAATCGCCTGCGCGATGTCTTCCGCGGTGCGCGTCGCGGTCCCCTTGAACAGCATGTGCTCGACGAAATGCGCGATGCCGCTGTTGTGGACGGACTCGTGCCGGGACCCTCGCGTCAACCAGACGCCGAGGCTGACGGATCGCACGTGCGGCATCGACTCGGTGATGAGGCGGAGACCGCTATCCAGGACCTCGCGTGTGACCATGCGCGCTTAAGTGCCGTAACTGATTGACTGGGAAGGGATTATCGGGCTCGACAACTGGAAGGATGGTATCACGCGCGCCGCTGTCGCGCAACCGCCGCGGCGCCGAAAAGCTGTGCTGGACGGCCGGAGTACAATCACAGATTCCCGGGGAGACCGGCCATGACCATGCCAGCCACCGCCACCCGTCACGATCTCGCGGAAATGGAGCTCACCGAGCTCGAGCCGGCGCTCGAGTCGATGGGGCATCCGCGGTTTCACGCGCGGCAGCTGTTCCAGTGGGTCCACAAGCGCGGCGTCACCGATTTCGCCGGCATGACCGACCTCGGCCGCGAGCTCCGTGCCAGCCTCTCGTCGGCATTCCACGTCGCCACGCCGGAGCTGCTGCGCAAGGAAACTTCGTCCGACGGCACGACCAAGTTCCTGCTGCGGCTCGAGGACGGCCAGCTGATCGAGTCGGTATTCATCCCGGACACGCCCGCCAACACCTTCTGCCTGTCGACGCAGGTGGGCTGCGCGATGAAGTGCGGCTTCTGCCTCACGGGGAAGATGGGGATCATTCGCAACCTGACGGCCGGCGAAATCGCCGGACAGGTCCGCGTGCTGGTTCGCGAGCTCGACATGCTGCAGGCCCGCTTCAACCTCGTCCTCATGGGTATGGGCGAGCCGCTGCACAACTACGATGCCGTGATGAAGGCGCTGCGCATGCTGGCGGACGAACACGGGCTGGCGGTCAATCCGCGGCGCGTGACGCTCTCGACGGTCGGGGTGCTGCCGGCCCTGGAGCGGCTGGCGACCGAGCCGCTGATGCCGAACCTCGCCATCTCGCTGCACGCGACCACCGAGGAGCAGCGCGACCTGCTGGTGCCGATCAACCGGAAGTACGGCTTGAAGGAACTGCTGGACGCCTGCCGCCGCTTTCCGGTCAAGCGCCGCGATCGCATCACATTCGAGTACGTGATGCTGAAGGATGTCAACGACAGCGATGAGGACGCCCGGCGCCTGGTGCGGCTGCTGCACGGGATCAAGGCCAAAGTGAACCTGCTGCCGCTGAACGAAGCGGCGGGGATCCCCTACGAGCGTCCCTCCGACGCGCGCGTCAACCGCTTCGCGCAGGTCGTGTCGGAACGCGGGCTGACGGTGTCGGTGCGCAAGTCGCGCGGCCGCGACATCCGCGCCGCGTGCGGCCAGCTGATTACCGAGTCCACGCGCCAGCCGTCGCCGGGGCAGCGCCTAGCGACGCTGATGCAAATCTGAGTCGGCCGACCTGAAGCGCTGCGCTCGGGCAGAGGGCGGCGGGAGGTCGCGCCGGCCTCACCCGGGAGACGTCAGGCGGGCAGGCCCTCGGGCTGCATCACCACCGCACGCTGACCGTCCAGGCCCAGTTTCACGCGCACCCTCTGATTGCGCCCCAGTCCCGACGCGATTCGCACCTTCAGATAGTTATCCGTCACCACCAGCGTGCCGTCCTCCAGCGTCAGGCCTGGGCGAATGGTGTCGGCTTGCGCGGCGCGGAACCGGCGCGACAGCCCCGCGCCGATGTCGCGCAGCTGCGACCCCCGCTCGCGAACGATCGAGCCATGCACCTTGTCGCGCAGCGCTGACGCGTCGGTGCCGGGGCGATCCGAGTATGGAAACACGTGCAGGTGCGTGAGCGGCGAGGAGGGCAAGTACGCGAGGTTGGCGGCAAAGTCGGGATCCGTCTCGCCCGGGAAGCCGACGATCATGTCCGAACCGATCGAGGCATGCGGCAGCCGGCCGGCGATGCTGTCCACGAGGCGCTCGTAAAACGCCAGCGTATAGGGACGCCGCATCGCCGCCAGCATGCGGTCGGATGCGTGCTGGAGCGGCAAGTGGAAGTGCGGCAGGAAGCGGCCGCTGCCGGCGACCAGCGCGACGATCTCCGGCGTGCAGTCCATCGGTTCGAGCGAGCTGATGCGGAACGTGACGTCGCCGTCGATGCCGTCGAGCGCGAGGAGCAGCTCGAGCAGGGATGAGCGGGGCTCGAGGTCCCGCCCGTACGAGCCGAGGTGGACGCCGGTGAGGGTGACCTCCTTGAAGCCGGCCGCTGCCACCCGCCCGATCTCGCGGACCAGATCCGCGAGCGGCAGGCTCCGCGACGCGCCCCGCGTGGCCGGAATGATGCAGTAGGCGCACCGTTCCTCGCAGCCAGTCTGGGCGCGGATCGTGAACGCCGTCCGCCCGGCCACGCCCGGTTCGATCGGCGTCCCGCACGGACCGTCGCCGTCACGATTCCCCGTGGCGGCAGAGCTGACGGGCGGCGCGACGAAGTCGGAGACCAGAGACAGCTTGCGGTCGTTGCGAACCACGCGCACGACACCCGGCAGCGCCGCGACTTCGTCGGCGCAGCGGGTCGCGTAGCAGCCGGTGGCCACAATCTGTGCGCCGGGGTTTTCGCGGGCGATGCGCCGAATCGTCTGCCGCGCTCCCTGGTCGGCGCTCGCGGTGACCGAGCAGGTATTCACGATCACGACGTCCGCGTCGCTGGACGCCGCGTCGACTCCCCCGCCGGCGCGCAGGTCTTCCTCCAGGCGAAGCGAATCCGCCTGATTGACGCGGCATCCGAAGGTGACGATGGAGTACTTCACGGTGGAACGATCGATCTCGAAGACACCAGGACCCACCGGCACCAAGCCCGCGTGGATGTCCTATCTTAGCGATCTTTGTGGCCTTGGTGATCCCCGGGCTACGCCGGCGGGCCGTGCTGGAGTCTGGCCGCCGCGGCCTCAACCTTGTCGGCCAGCTTCTGCTTGTAGGCCGTGACCTTGCTGGCCATGGCCGGATCCCCCACCCCGAGGATCTGCGCGGCGAGCACCCCGGCGTTGGTGGCGCCGGGCTTGCCGATCGAGACCGTCGCGACCGGCACGCCGGGCGGCATCTGTACGGTCGAGAGCAGCGCATCCATCCCCTTGAGCGCCGAGGAGTCAATCGGCACGCCGATGACCGGCATGCTGGTGTGCGCCGCGACCACGCCCGCGAGATGCGCGGCCGCGCCGGCGCCAACGATGAAGACCTTGACGCCGCGGCCGGGCGCCTCGGCCACGAGGCGCATGACGCGCGCGGGCGAGCGATGCGCGCTCGCCACCGTCATCTCGCTCGAGATGCCGAATTCCGTCAATACGTCGACCGCGCCCTGCATCACCGGCGCATCGGAATCGGATCCCATCAGAATAAGAACTTCAGGCATGCGTCAGTTTCCAGTTTCCAGTTGCCAGTTTGAGTTGCCAGTTAGACACCACGGAGCGCCTTGCGTCCGATGTCGCGACGATACTGCATTCCCTCGAACGAAATCTTCGCGACCGCCCCGTAGGCGCGATCAATAGCGTCCTGGTACGTGCCGCCGGTGCCGACAACCGTCAGCACACGACCGCCATTCGTGACGATGCGCCGGTCGCCCATTTTCGTGCCGGAATGGAAAATCGTGACGCCCGCCATCTGCGAGGCTGGGTAGAGGCCGCCAATGGCCGCGTCGCCGGTCACCGATCCCGGATAGCCGGCGGACGCCAGGACCACCCCGACCGAAACGCCCGGGTTCAACACCACGCGGCGATCGCCGAGGTCTCCGTCGGCCGCCGCGGCCAGCAGCGGCAGCAGCTCGCCGCCGATCAGCGGCATCACGGCCTGGGCCTCCGGATCACCGAACCGCACGTTGTATTCGATGATCTTCGGCCCGGCGTCCGTCATCATCAGGCCGGCATACAGGAAGCCGCGGTACTCGGTGCCTTCCGCGCGCATGCCGCGAAGCACCGGCTCGACGATGTCCGCCATAATCTCCGTCTGCGCGGCGGCGTCAAGCAGCGGGCTCGGCGCGAACGCTCCCATCCCACCGGTATTCGGTCCGCGGTCGTGGTCGAAGATCCGCTTGTGATCCTGGGCGGAGGTGATCGGAATCGCCCGCGTGCCATCGCACAGCGCGAAGAACGAGACCTCGGGACCGACCAGGCATTCCTCGATCACCACCCGGGCCCCGGCGGCGCCGAAGCGCTGCTCGTCCATCGCCGCGCTGATGGCCGCGTCGGCCTCGGCACGATCAGCCGCCACCACCACCCCCTTGCCGCCGGCAAGTCCGTCGGCCTTCACCACGACGGGGAACCCGAATCCACCAGCATCGATCACCGCGCGGGCCTCGGCAGACGAGGCGCACACCTGGTAGCGGGCGGTCGGGATCCCGTGGCGCGCCATGAAATCCTTCGCGAACGCCTTGCTGCACTCGAGCTGCGCGGCGGCGCGCGGCGGTCCGAGCACGCGGCGTCCGCCGGCGCGGAACCGATCGACCACGCCCCGGTCCAGCGGCAGCTCCGGTCCGATGATGGTGAGGTCAATCGCGGCGCGTTCCGCGAAGGCCAGCAGCGCGTCGGGATCGCCGACGTCAATCGGGACCAGTTCCGCGAACGCCGCGATGCCGATATTGCCGGGGGCGCAGAACAAGGCGGTCACCCCGGGGTCGCGCGCGAGCCGCCAGGCCAGCGCATGCTCGCGCCCGCCGGCGCCGACAATCAGGACCCTCATGGGGGACTTAAACCAAATGAATACAGCGTGTTAAGTGATGTCGAGAGCAGCCGAGCTTTCCATCGGGAAACCGCGCACACCTGTGATAGCCTACTGTATTCCGGCGGATCCAAAGGGCCCATTCAGTGCTGCCTGGTCGCGCGAGCGACCGTGCCGCAGTCGGAACGCAGGGGGGTGTAATACAGCTTGGCTGAAGTGAAAGTGCAGGATGGCGAATCCATCGAGAGCGCGCTTCGCCGGTTCAAGCGGAAGGTCCAGCAGGAAGATATCATCAAGGATATCAAGAAGCATTCCTTCTACTTGAAGCCTGGGGATCGCCGCCGCGCCAAGCAAGCGCTTGCGCGTAAACGAACGCGCAAGAAGCTGCGCCGCGAGACTGAGTAAGTAAGAGCTGGGGCCGGGGCCCGACTGGCAACGTCGGGCGCCGGCATCCCGTCACGTTGACGGGATAGCAGGGGTCAGCGAGAGAGGTAGCGATGGAGTTCCAGGACAAGTCTCTGAACTGCGTGGACTGCGGCGACCCCTTCATCTGGACGGCCGGCGAACAGCTGTTCTTCGTCGACAAGGATTTCAAGAACGAACCGAAGCGCTGCAAGGGTTGTAAAGCCCGTCGCGCAGCGCGCCCCTCGGGCGCCGGCGGTATCGGCCGCGAGCGCGTCGAGACGACCACCAACTGCTCCGCCTGCGGCAAGGAAACGACGGTGCCCTTCCGACCGACGCAGGGCCGCCCGGTGTTCTGCCGCGAATGCTTCCAGTCCCGGAAGTTCGCCGGCGCCGGCGGCGTCTAAGCCTTCCCCAGAGATCCGGCGCGATCGTCAGGCCACGCTCCGGCGTGGCCTTCTTTTTATCGGGATCTCATGCTCCTTCGCGCGAGTCTAAGAACGAGGCATTCCCACCCCATGCGCAGCCATCTTCCGCTCCTTCTCCTCACGCTGCTGGCGGCGGCGTGCAACCGGGGCGGCGGCGCCCCGGCCACCGCAGGCGCGGGCGGCCGCGGCGGCGCCCCGGCGGCGGGCGTCAGGATTGTCACGCTCCAGGAGACGCCGATCGAGCTCTCCTCGGACTTCATCTCGA
>JBKJRJ010000528.1:0-20059 GCA_046594705.1 Vicinamibacterales bacterium | reverse complement strand
CGGACGTCAGTCCCTGACCTTTGTTGCCGAACAGGCTCGTGCGTGTCTTGATCATCGAAGATGACGCCAAGGTGGCTGGGGCGGTGAAGACCGGCCTGGCGGCTGAGGGCTACCAGGCCGTGGTCTCTCGCACCGGAGAGGACGGCTACTTCAGGGCGACGACGGAGCCGTTCGACGCGCTGCTGCTCGACCTCGGGCTGCCGGGCCGGAGCGGGCTGGAGATCCTGGCCGGTCTTCGAAACCGGGGACTGACGATCCCGGTCATGGTGTTGACCGCCAGAGACGGCGTCGACGACCGCGTCCTCGGACTGGACAGCGGCGCCGACGACTACCTGGTGAAGCCCTTCGCCTTCGCCGAGCTGCTGGCGCGTCTGCGCGCCCTGCTCCGCCGGGGCGGGCCGGAGGAGACTCGCCGTGTGCGGCTGGCCGACCTCGAACTGAATCCACTGACGAGGGCTGCGCGGCGAGGCGATCGCCCGATCGATCTGACCGGCCGCGAGTTCGAGCTGCTCGACTACCTGCTGCGGCACCAGGGCCAGATTGTTTCGCGTGAAATGCTGGCGCGCGACGTCTGGAAGGAACTGTCCCGCGCCACGCCGCTCGACAATGTGATCGACGTGCATATCACCCGTCTTCGCAAGAAAATCGATCATGGGATGGGCCCGCGACTGATTCACACCGTCCGTGGTGTCGGGTTCCTGATGAGAGAGGGTGAGCCGTGACCCGGCTGCGGCTCCGGACACGGCTGGCAGTCTGGTTTGCCGCCTCGATCCTGCTGATTCTGGTGCCATGCATGACGGCCATCCTCGCCCTGGAATGGCGTGCCATGAGGGCCGCGCTGGACCACCACCTCGCGGAGGATCTGGAAGTCGCGTCGGAAATGCTCGTGATCCGCGGTGCTGAAGTGCGGTGGCGAACCGAGACCGATCGGGACGTCGGCTACGATGCCGGTCCCCGGCGTTGGGTCGAGGTCTACGCACCGGACGGGCAGGCGGTGTTCTTGCGGGGTCCGGCCAGCCGGGACGAGATCAGGGCCGCGGTCGCCGCCCTGCCGAGGGAGACGAGCGGCTTCCGAACCGTGGTGACCCCAGCCGGTGCCAACGTGCGTACCTTGAGTGCTGAACGCATGCTGGGGCCCAGGCGCGTCCTGGTTCGGGTGGCGCGCACGGAGGACCAGCTCCGACGGGACCTGCGGCGACTGGCGCTGTTGTTCACGACCGGGGCTCCGCTCGCCGTGCTGGCCGGCGCGCTCGCCGGTTACGTAATCTCCGGCCGCGCCCTTGCCCCGCTCGCGCGGATGACAGACCGCGCGCGCGCCATCAGCGCCGAACATCTCTCCGAGCGGCTGCCGATCGAGAACACGACGGATGAATTGGGTCAGCTTGCCGCGGTGTTCAACAACACATTCGCGAGGCTGGAGGCGTCCTTCGAGCAGTTGAAGCAGTTCACCGCGGATGCGTCGCACGAGTTGCGCACGCCGCTCACCGCGATCCGCAGCGTCGGGGAGGTCGGCCTCCGCCAGGTCCGGGATCCGCAGGCGTATCAGGAGATCATCGGCAGCATGCTGGAGGAAGCGGATCGCCTGACGCGGGTCGTCGAGACGCTCCTGACGCTCTCGCGCTGGGAAAGCGGCCGCGGCCCGCTGCACCTGGAAGAAGTCGACCTGCGTACTCTGGCCCAGGACGTGGCCGGTCAGTTGTCCGTTCTGGCGGAGGACCGCGGCATCCACATCGAGGTCGTGCTGCCACGTCCCCTCGTCGTGACGACCGACGCGGTCATGGCGCGGCAGGCAGTCACCAACGTACTCGACAATGCCATCAAGTTCACCGCCGTGGACGGCCGCGTCCGGATTTCGTCGGCGACCGACGCTCGCGAGCACCGGCTGATCATCGACGATGAAGGCCCCGGGATTCCGGTGGACCAGCGACAGCGCGTGCTCGAGCGCTTCTACCGGGTCGACCAAGGGCGCGATCGGGACACCGGAGGCACAGGTCTCGGCCTTGCCATCGTTCACCGGGCGCTGACCGCCAATCGAGGTCGCATCCTCATCGAGAGCCACGACGGGAGCGGCGCGCGGGTCGTCCTCGCGCTGCCGCGCAGCGAGGCAGCGTCGATCGTCCAGGGACGCGTCACGCCGCCGCCATCCTGAACACGAATTCAGGAACACTTCAGTTCCATTCGCCGCCGCGCCCGCCACAGTAGACCTTGCACTGTATCTGTCCGCTGGCGTCGAGTTGACGCAATCCATGACCGCCCGGGTCAACGCGGTGATTCAGTCAGGAGTCATTGTCATGTCAGCACTTCGGTGGAGTTGGGTTGCCGGCGCCACAGCCGCACTGGTCATCGCGCTCGGATGGAATGTGGCTGCCGCAAAGGTGAAGAAGCCGGTCAATTGGGTCGCACTCAACCCGGCCTTTGCGGGCGCCACCTTCGTCAACGACGCCGAGACGTGCCGCACGTGTCACGAACCGGACATCCAGGCCTACAGCCACACCACGCACGCGAAGGCCTTCGCCGCGACTCCTCCTGCGAACACCGGCGGTTGCGAGAGCTGCCATGGTCCGCGGAGCAAGCACGTCGAAAACCCCACCGCGGAACTGCGCGTGGACCCGAAGTCCCGCGCGCAGTCGGCCGTCTGCCTGCAGTGCCATGAAGGCGGGTCACGTCTTGGATGGAAGGCTGGCGCCCACCACACCAATGACGTGAGCTGCGGCTCCTGTCACACCGTGATGGCGCAGAAGAGCGAGCGTGGCCTGCTGATCAAGGCGACCACTAGCGAGACCTGCTATTCGTGCCATGCGGAGGTCCGCGCGGAGGGCAACAAGATGTCGCACCATCCGGTCCGCGAGGGCCGGATGGACTGCGCGAGCTGCCACAACGCCCACGGCTCGACGCCGGGCCTGCTGACGAAGAACACCTTGAACGACACCTGCTATTCGTGCCATGCGGAAAAGCGCGGGCCGTTCCTCTGGGAGCACGCGCCGGTGCGGGAGAGCTGCGCGAACTGCCACACGCCCCACGGGTCGAATCAGCGGAAGCTGCTCACGAGCAAGGATCCGTTTCTCTGTCTCAGCTGCCACTCGTACGGCGGGCACATCAACCTGCCGCGCTACAACCGCGTCAGTAACCCCTACGGCAGTGGCTGCTCGAACTGTCACCTGAGCACGCACGGTTCCAATCACCCCTCGGGCGCGAAGTTCACCCGATAGAGGACGCGCCATGAAAAATTTCATTACCATCGCCGCGATCCTCTGGGCCGCTCCGGCGCTCTGCCAGACCCCGGCAACGGCCCCCCGGCCAGCCGTCGAGGTCTCGGGCAGCATCACGCAGGGCATCCAGCAGTTCGACAACACGACGAACTCGAGCAAGCTGACGGAGTACCGCGATTTTCGGGACAGCTTCTACTTCCCGAAGATGGCCTTCTCGGTGACGGACCCGCTGACCGGCAGGTTCTTCGATCTGCGCGGCACGAACGTGAGCCGGAACGATCAGACGATCGTCGCGGCCGGCGGCCGGCCCGGCGCATGGCACGTCGCCGTGGACTGGACCGGGACGCCCCATCACTACAGCAACAAGGCCGTGACCCCCTATATCCGCCGGGGACCGGGACTCTTCGAGGTGCCGGCCACGGTGCCGATCACGTTCAAGAAGCTGGGGACCGGATCAGCGGCCGACACTCCCGGCCTGCTGGCGAGTGATGACCTCGTGGCCGCGTACCAGCGCACGTTTCTCAGACCGACCCTGCTGGGCACGCAGACCAACGCGGGCCGCTTCGCGGCGGCGTGGTCCGGCTCGGACGCCATCGGGCTTGCGGTCGCCTTCGACCGGCGGGAGAAAACCGGGCTGAAATCCACGTTCGGGCCGATCGGCGATCGGCCGCCGCGGACGCTGAACATCGAGCTCACCGAACCGGTGGACTATCGCACCAACGAAGCGACGTTTTCGGCCGAGCATCTGGGCAGCGGCTATCAGCTCCGCGCTGAGTACCTCTTCTCGGATTTTGCCAATCGCGTCGACACGCTGCAGTGGCAGAACGTCTTTGCGACGCCCGCACCGGGCGCCACGTTCGATGCCTGGGATCGCTCCGTCTCGGCCTACGGGGTACGGCCGCTGCCACCGGACAACCGCTATCACAACGTCTCGGCGACATTGGGAGGCGACCTGCCACGCGACAGCCGCCTGACCGTGACGGCGGCCTACGGCCGGCTCGAACAGAATGAGACACTGCTCCCCTACAGCTACAACAACGATCAGCTCGCCGTCAAGACGTTGCCGCGCAGCACCGCGGGCGCGCTGATGAATACGACGAACTTCGCCGCGGATTACGTCATTACTCCGGTGCGGCGGCTCAACGTCAGGGCGTTCTACCGGCGCTACGATCTGAACAACGACACGCCATCGAGCCAGTGGCAGTATGTGACCTCTGACACCAGCAACCTGAATGGCACGGTGAGCTACGTCAACAAGCGGGTGAACCTGCCATACGCCTGGGACCGCCAGAACGCCGGCGCCGAGGCGACCTGGAGACTCCCGCGACGGAGCAGCCTCACGTTTGGTTACGAGCGCGAAGGGATCAGCCGAACGCACCGCGAGGCGGACACCACCGAGGACATCCTGCGCGCCGCGTGGCGCACCCGGGCGGCGCCGTGGCTGTCGGTCGAGGCGAGGTACCTGCAGGCCAAGCGCGACGGCGGCGTCTACGACAACGTCGTCACGCGCGAAGGGTACTGGTACACACAGGCCGACGGCCCGGACAACAACAATCCGGCACGGTCCTTCGACAACCATCCCGACATGCGGCGCTTCGACGTGTCGGATCGCCTGCGCCGCCAGTTCGCCTTCAGGCTCAACCTGACGCCGGGCGAGCTGCTCGCCGTCTCCGCCTACGTGCGTTATCGCAAGGACGACTTCGCGTCGGATGTCCGGCCCTCCCAGCCGCTGCTCGGTACTGGCCTGGCCGATCAGGCGGCGGTCTCACCGGGCGATCAACTCGGCCGGCTGGATGACGCACACACGCGGTATGGTCTTGATCTGTTCGTGCAGCCCATCACCCGGGTCGCGCTCAACGCGTTCCTCAACTACGACAAGGGCGCGGGGTTGGAGCGGTCGCTGGAATTCAACGAAAACAACAAGGAGAATCCCAGTGTGATCGCGAACGCCGAGCTCGGGCCCTGGACTCGGGCGAGCAGCCAATGGACGGCCGACTTCGCCGACCGCACCTGGAGCGGCGGCTTCGGTACCACGCTTCAGCTCGTGCCGGAGCGGCTGACGCTGGTGGCCGACTACACCCTGTCGCTGGCCCGTGTCGACATCGCCTATGCGGGATTCGGCGTTACCAACTTCGACGGCACGCCGTTCGCACCGACCCAGCAGTTCGCGTTCTCCTCGCCCCCCGCGATTCGCGAGGACTTCCACGTCGTGAACGTGCGGTTGGAGATCCCGGTAAAGGCGGTGACCCTCGTCGCCGGCTACACCTACGAGAACTACTCGCTCGCGGACTGGCAACAGGGCTCGACCGCGCCATGGGTCGAAGCCGTGGGAGCCGAGACCCTGCTTCGCGACACGTCACGCGATTTTCGATGGGGCAACCGGCTGTTCAATCTCGGAACCTACCTGGCCCCAGGTTACGACGCGCACATCGGCTTTGTCGGCCTCCGATACCGATTCTGAGGCGGCAGGGCACGGGCGCCCCAGGCGATCCCCGGGTCGAGATCGCCGGCCTGCGCGACGGCGCCCATCGTGCGATGATGGCGGCGGGGGAATCGCATGACACGTAGGGATCTGCTGGTCGCGCTCATCGCCGCGTCGCTGACACTCGGAGGGGTGGCCGTCACCTCGGCACAGAAGCCGCTGCTCGGCTCGCAGGTCTTCGACTGGACGAAACTGACCGCCACGCCAAACAAGACCGGCGAGGTCCGGCGGGTGGTGCAGCAGCCGACCGCGACGCTCGACGAGCTCGAGATGCACATCACCACGCTCAACCCCGGCGAAGCCTCGCACCCGCCGCATCAGCACCCGAACGAGGAGCTGCTGATCATCCGGGAAGGGACCGTGGAGGCGCTCGTCGCCGGCGAACACCAGCGCATCGGGCCTGGCTCGATCATCTTTCAGGCCTCCAACCAGCTGCACAACATCCGCAACGTCGGCGACGTGCCGGCGACGTATCACGTCATCAACTGGAAGTCGCCCGCGACGCCCCGGAAGTAGTCAGCGCTACAGCGCCACCCAGCGGCGGTTGCCGGCGGCTTTCTCGATCGCCGCGAGCACGCGCTGGTTGCGGACGCCGTCCTCGAAATTCGGCGTCGGCAGCTTGCCGTCGGCCATCGCCTCGAGCAGGTCGTAGACCGTGTGGATGAACGTGTGCTCGTAGCCGATGATGTGTCCCGCCGGCCACCACGCCTTGAAGAACGGATGCCCGGGCTCCGTCACCATGATGCGGCGGAAGCCGCGCACCAGCGGCTTGTCCTTCTCGAAGTAGACCTCGAGCTCGTTCATCCGCTCCATGTCGAACGCCAGGCTGCCGCGGCTGCCGTTGATCTCGAAGCGGTTGTAGTTCTTGCGGCCGAGCGCCATGCGGGTCGCTTCGATCGTGCCGATCGCGCCGTTCTTGAACCGCACCAGCGCCGTTGACGCGTCGTCGACCGTGACGCGGCCGGTCTTCTTCGGGTCGCCGACCAGCGGGCGGGTCTTGATGAACGTCTTCATGTCGCCGGCCACCTCCGCGATCTCGCCGACCAGGAAGCGCGCGAGGTCGATCGAGTGGGCGGCGATGTCGCCCAGCGCGCCGGAACCTGCCTGGCTCTTGTCGAGGCGCCAGACCAGCGGGATCTTCGGGTCCGCGACCCAGTCCTGCAAGTAGGTGCCGCGATAGTGGCGGATCTCGCCGAGCTGGCCTTCCGCGATGAGTTGCTTCGCCAGCATGACGGCTGGCGCCCGGCGGTAGTTGTGGCAGATCATGTGGGTCACCCCTGCCTTGGTGACCGCGGCGAGCATGCGCTCGGCCTCCGGGACCGTGTTCCCCAGCGGCTTTTCGCAGAACACGGCCTTGCCGGCACGCGCGGCGGCAATCGCGATCGCGGCGTGCGAGTCGCCGGGCGTGCTGATGTCGACCAGGTCGATGTCCTTGCGGTTGACGACCTCTTCCCAGTCGGTGGCGGATTCCTCCCACCCGTACTCGCGCGCGGCGGCCCGCACCTTGGCGGGCGTTCGCCCGCACAACACCTTCATCCTCGGGGTCAGCCGGGGCTTGAAGAACGGGGTCACCTGGCGGTAGGCATTGCTGTGGGCCTTGCCCATGAACGCGTACCCGATCAGCGCGACATTGATCGACGGCATCAGCGATTCCCTCCGGAGGCGGCCGGTTTCAGCGTCCTGTCGAACGAGCGGACCAGCGACGCCAGCGCGGTGATTTCGGCCGGCGTCAGCCGTCCCTTGAACGGCAACATCGCCGTCGCCGGCACGCCGGTGGTGATGGTCTTGACCACGTCCTGCGGGCGGTTGCCGTGCTTCCACGTGCGGCGTCCCACGAACGCGAGGTCCTTCATGAGCGGCGTGCCCTTGCCTTCAGCGCCGTGGCAGATCTGGCAATTCGCCGCAAACAGCGCCACCGCCTTCGCCTTCGAGACCGGCGCGCTCTTCGCGGTTTGCGCGCCCGCCGCCGGCGGCCAGAGCAGGAGCAGCCACAGGCCGGCACCAATCAATAGGGATTTCTTCATACCGTCACTACCGTCACAACCAGCCTCTCTGAAGTAATCCCGGGGCGTCAGTCTCCGGCGGGCGGCTCGATGCCGAGCTTGCGATGCGCCTCGTCGGGACAGCCCTTCCACTCAGGCACCATGACGTTGCCGGTGTATTGCAGATCCTCGACGCCCATCTTGCTCGAAAAGAATCCGGCGGCGGTGAGGTCGCGGAAGCTGTTGAAGAACGCGACGCCGTGCGCCAGCTCCGGCCGCGCCTTCCCGGGCCAGGCGATGTCATCGAGCACGGCGGTCCGTTCCGCCGGGCTGCATTCCAGGAAGCGCCGGTCGAAGCGGTCCTCGCACTCGCGGTCGATCCAGGCAAGCCCGCCCCGCATCGGCGTCTGGCGGGCGCGGTCGTCTCCCATCATGAAATCCATGAACTCCGGCACGCCCGCGTCCGTCGCGCTGCCGGAGCGGTCGTCTTTCGGGATGATGAGGTCGACCAGCACCCGCACCGCGGCATATTCGCGCGCGGTGAAGAACTTCGGCTTGAAGGCGGCGGCGGCGGGGCGGCGTACCGCGCGCGAGGCCTGCGCTGCCTGCGCGGCCTCGGCCTCCGTCCACGTGAACCCGGCCGCCATCGGCACGGAGCCGAGCAGCCCGAGCATCGAGCGGCGATTGATTCTGGTCATGGGCTAGAGCGCCCCTTTCTTGCGCTCGTCGGCGATGAAGTGGCTGGTGCGCATCGCCAGCGCCAGGATGGTCCAGGTGCAGTTCTTGTCGGCCTGCGAGGTGAAGGGGCCGCCGTCGGCCACGAACACGTTACGCGCGTCGTGTGCCTGGCAATTCTTGTTCAGTACCGACGTGTTGGGGTCGTTCCCCATCCGCGTGACGCCCAGCTCGTGGATGATGCGTCCGCCCGCGGCGAGGCCGTAGTCCTGCGCTTCGGTCGGCATCGCGCTGAGAGGCGTGCCCCCCATCTGCTGGATGAGCCCGCGGAAGGTCTCCTGCATGTGTTTCGACTGCTTCTTCTCGTAGTCGCTCCACTTGAAGTGGAAGCGCAGGACCGGGATGCCGTATTTGTCCACCACCCGCGGATCGAGCTCGAGGTAGGTGTCCTTGTTGGGCACCATCTCGCCGCGTCCGGCGAAGCTCACCGTCGCGCCGTAGACGCGGCGGTAGTCGCGCTTCAGGCTCGCGCCGTAGCCGCCGAAGGCGATTGGCGTGCCCGAGGATTCAACCCCGGTGTAGGCGTGGATGTTGCCCACAAATCCCGCGCCCGGCATCCGCCGGCCGCCGCCGAGCTCGATGTGGTAGCCGCGTGGGAAGTCGAGCTTCTTGTTGTCCAGCCACCACGGCATGTAGAGATGGGCCCCGCCGGTGCCGTCCTCGTTGTGCGGGACGTTGTCCATCATCCCGGGGATGAACCCGGTGACGCCGGTGCCGGTGGAATCGGTCAGGTACTTGCCGACGTTGCCGCTCGAGTTGCCGAGACCCTGCGGGAAGCGCGACGATTTCGAGTTCAGCAGGATGCGCGCCGACTCGCAGGCGCTGGCGGCGACCACGACGATCCGGGCCCGCACGTGGTTCTCACGCATCGTCCCCTTGTCGATGTAGGCGACGCCGGTGGCGAGGCCGGCCTCGTCGACGGTGACCTCGCGCGCCATCGCATTCGCGATGATCTGCAGCTTGCCGGTGGCGAGGGCGGGCGGCAGGAGCACCGAGGGCGACGAGAAGTTCGAGTGGGTCGCGCAGCCGCGGCCACACTGTCCGCAGTAGTGGCATGCCGCGCGGCCGTTGAGCGGCTGGGTCAGGATCGAGAGGCGTGACGGCACGCAGGGGATGTTCAGCCGGTCGGCCGCCTGCTTGATCAGCAGCTCGTAGCAGCGCGGCCTGGGCGGCGGCTGGAAGATGCCGTCGGGTTCGTTGGGCATCGGCAGGTTGGTGCCGAAGATGCCGATCAGCCGATCGACCTCATCGTAATAGGGCTTGATGTCGTCGTAGGTGATCGGCCAGTCGTCGCCCAGGCCATCCAGGCTCTTGCGCCGGAAGTCGTCGGGCCCGAACCGCAGCGCGATGCGTCCCCAGTGATTGGTCCGCCCGCCGAGCATGCGCGAGCGGAACCAGTCGAAGGTGCTGCCGGGTGCGCTGGTGTAGGGCTCGCCGTCGAGGGACCAGCCACCGAGTGCGGCATCGAACTCGCCGAAATGCCGTTCAGGAATCGCCGCGCCGCGCCGGGGGCTCTCGTAGTTCCACTTGAACATGTAGGAGTCGCGCACCGGGTCCCACATCGGGCCGGCCTCGAGCATGACGCAATCGGCGCCGGCCTCGGTGAGGACCTTGGCGGCCATGCCGCCTCCCGCGCCGGAGCCGATGATGCACACGTCGTAGATCTTGCGGTTACGAATGATCTGCATGGGGGGTCCGTTCTGCTGGCCTGATTCTAGCCCACCACCGCCGGAAATCCGGCGCCCGCGGGGGTTTCGGTGCGTCTCGCACGGGGACTCGCGCGGCACATGTTATGCTCTGCAGCGTCGCGGTGTCCCCTGATTCCATCTTGACGGGTTACCTTCCAGTCGCCATTTTTTTCGGGCTGATCCTCGCCTTTGCGGGCGTCTCGCTCGCCAGCGCGTGGGCTGTACGGCCCGCCCGGCCGTCGGCGTCGAAGTCCGAGAATTACGAGTGCGGTGCGCAGCCCATCGGGGATGCCTGGGTCCAGTTTCCGGTCGCCTTCTATCTCGTCGCGCTCATCTTCCTGGTGTTCGACACGCTGGCGGTCTTCCTGTTTCCCTGGGCGCTCACCATCCGCGCGCTCGGCGTCGGCGGGCTGACGACGATGCTGGCGTTCGTGGCGATCCTGAGCCTGGCGTGGATTTACGCCTACCGGGAGGGGATCCTCGAATGGAAATAAAAGCCCCGGTCCCGCAGATCCCGGTGCCGTTCTGGCGGGACATCAAGGATCTTCAGGAGTGGGAGACGCATCACCAGCGCCGGCCCGAGACCGGGGACAAGCACTCGGCGCTGTTCGAGCGGGTGACCGAGGGCATCCACGCCTTTCCCGGCGGGTTCGCGCTCACGACGGTCGCCGACGGGTTCTTCAACTGGGCGCGCAAGTCGTCGGTGTGGCCGGTGTCGTTCGGGCTGGCCTGCTGCGCCATCGAGATGATGGCGACGTTCGCCTCGCGGTTCGACGTCGAGCGGCTGGGGATGGTGCCGTGGGCGTCGCCGCGGCATTCCGACCTGATGATCGTGTCCGGGACCGTGACGATCAAGATGGCCCCCATGCTGGAGCGCATCTACGCGCAGATGCCCGATCCCAAGTGGGCGGTGTCGATGGGCTCGTGTGCCAACTCCGGCGGACCCTTCCGGCACGGCTATCACGTAGTCAAGGGCGTCGATCGCATCATCCCGGTGGACGTCTACGTCCCCGGCTGTCCACCGCCGCCGGAGTCCCTGCTGAACGGGCTGCTGCTGCTGCAGGAACAGATTTCCCACTTCCGGCGCACCGGGCAGCGCGCCGAGCCCTCCCCCAAGGTTGATTGAGATGAGTCCCGAGCGCGCGCGCGAGCTGCTGGCGGCGCTGCCTGGCGTCGTCGTGGCCGACGCGCCCGCCCCGGTCGTCGCGCACGGGCTGGTCGTCGCGCACGTGCCGGTCGAGCAGTGGGAGGCCGCGGCGCGTCTCGCGAAGGACACCCTCGGCTGCACGTTCTTCTCGTTCTCCACCGTGATCGACTGGAAGGGTGACGGGCTCGAGGTGATCGCGTGGGTCGATAACCTCGACGCCAACCTGTCGGTGCAGCTGCGCAGCAGGCTCGGCCCCGGCGTGACGGCCTGCCCGTCGCTCGTGCCGGTCTATCGTGGTGCCGATTGGATGGAGCGCGAGTGCTACGACATGTTCGGGGTGATGTTCGCCGGGCATCCCGACCCGCGCCGCATTCTGCTGGCTGACGACTGGGAAGGGCACCCGCTGCTGAAATCGTACGCGGTCGACACCCCGTATCCCCCCTACCGGTAGACGCCCACTGCATGTCTGACGTCCGCGCTCTCGACTACAGCGGCAGCGAGCGGCTGACCATGAACATGGGACCGCAGCATCCCTCGGCCCATGGGGTGTTTCGCGCCATCCTCACGCTCGAAGGGGAAACCGTCGTCGGCGTGGACGCGGTGATCGGGTATCTGCACCGCTGCCACGAAAAGCTCGCCGAAACGCTCGCCTACGTGCAGTACCCGACTATTGCGTCGAAGACCGACTACGTCGCGGCGATGTCGAGCGAGCTGGCCTACGTGATGGCGGCGGAGCGGATCGGGCAGTTCGAGGTGCCCAAGCGCGCCCAGTACCTGCGCGTGCTGGTGAACGAGCTGCAGCGGATCGCGTCGCACTGCCTGTGGCTCGGCACCTGGTGCATGGACATGGGCGGCGCGCTCGGCGGCGGCGCCACCATCTTTCTCTACTGCATCCGCGAGCGCGAGCTGGTGCTCGACCTGTTCGAGTCGCTGGTCGGCGCCCGGCTGCTCTACGGGTTTCACCAGGTGGGCGGCGTCCGCTACGACCTGCCGGCCGGATGGATCGAGCAGTGCCGCGCGACCGTGACGCTGATTGAACAGCGGCTGCACGAGTACGAGTCGATGCTCGAGGACAATCCGTTCTTCACCATGCGCACCAAAGGGGTCGGCGTGATTTCGACCGCGCTGGCGGCGGACGTCGGCATCAGCGGCCCGCTGTTGCGCGGGTCCGGCGTCAACTACGACCTGCGCCGCGCCCAGCCGTACTCGTCGTATGAAGATTTCGAGTTCCGCGTGCCGGTCGAAACCGCCGGCGACTGCCACGCGCGGTATCTCGTGCGGATGGTGGAGTTCCGTGAGTCGATCGCGATCATCCGGCAGGTGCTCGATCGGCTGCCCGCCGGACCGATTTCCTCGCGGCCCGGCGTCAAGTCGCTGGCGCAGGTCAAGGTGCCCAAAGGCGAAGCCTACGCGCGCGTCGAGGGGCCACGCGGCGAGGTCGGCTGCTACCTGGTGGCGGACGGCACCAACAAGCCCTACCGGATGAAATGGCGGGGCGCCTCGTTCTCCAATCTCGCCATCCTGCCGCACATCCTGCCCGGCGCCAGCGTGGCCGACGTGGTCGCGATCATGGGCTCGGTCGATCCCGTGTTCGGCGAGGTGGACCGGTGATGCCACTGCCGCCCGTGCTGGCCGCGACCCTGACCGGCGCGGTGGTGCTGGGCTCGCTGGTCGGCATCCTGGCCTATCTCACGCTGCTCGAACGGAAGTTCGCGGCGCGCATGCAGTCGCGCATCGGCCCCTATCGCGTCGGGCCGCACGGGCTGCTGCAGCCGATTGCCGACGGGGTCAAGCTGATGCTCAAAGAGCACCTGGTTCCGGCCGCGGCCGACCGCCCGGTGTTCAATCTCGCGCCTGTCGTCTTTCTGGTGCCGTGCCTGCTGCTGTTCGCGACCATGCCGTTCGCGCCGGGCCTCGGCGTCGCCGACCTCGACACCGGCGTGCTGTTCTTCCTGGCGGTCTCGTCGCTCGAGATCGTCGGCCTGTTCATGGCCGGGTGGGGATCGAACAACAAGTACGCGCTGCTGTCGGTCATGCGCGCCGTCAACCAGATCATCTCCTACGACCTGCCCTTCCTGATGGCGGTCCTGGTGCCGGTGATGCTGGCCGGGTCGCTGCGGCTGTCCGACATCGCCACCGCGCAGGCCGGGCTCTGGTTCATTGCCTATCCGGTGATCGGCCAGCTCGCCTTCCTCGCGTTCATCATCACCGCCGTCGCGGCCGAGAACCGCGCCCCCTTCGATATTCTCGAAGCCGAATCGGAGCTGGTGGCCGGGTTCCGGGTCGAGTACTCGGGCATGCAGTTCGCGCTCATCCAGCTCGCCGAGTACGCGCACGTGCTGGGCACGTCATTCCTCGGCGCGCTGCTGTTCCTCGGCGCCTGGGCCGGCCCCGGACCGGCGTGGCTCGGGCCGCTCTGGTTCCTGTTGAAGGCGCTGTTCGTGTTCCTGATCCTGACCTGGATCCGCTGGAGCTTCGTGCGAATCCGCGGCGACCAGATCCTGCGCGTGTCGTGGAAGCTGATGCTGCCGGCGACCCTGATGCTGCTGCTGGCG
Organism: Vicinamibacterales bacterium; assembly: GCA_046594705.1. Classification (GTDB taxonomy): domain Bacteria; phylum Acidobacteriota; class Vicinamibacteria; order Vicinamibacterales; family 2-12-FULL-66-21; genus JAICSD01. Next base: position 6,261 of record JBKJRJ010000528.1, on the reverse strand, counting down.
ACGGCCGTCGTGATCGTGTTGAGGACACCGCATGCCTGACACGAACACGCCGCTGCGCGCGGGCGCGACGACGGGCAGGGGGGCGTTGGCCGAGGCGATCGCGGTCGGCTTGGCGGTGGCGCATGGCATGCGCATCACGCTCCTCAACCTGTTCCGCAAGCCGGTCACCGTCCACTACCCGACCGTCGCCCGGCCGGTCACCGACCGCTTCCGCGGCCTGCTCGCGCTCACCTACGACAAGGAGACCGGCGAGGAGAACTGCATCGGCTGCCGGTTGTGCGAGTTCATCTGCCCGCCGGCGGTGATCAAGGTCGAGATGCTGAAGGGGACCAAGCGGAACTACGCCAAGACCTTCATCCTCGAGCTCTACGCCTGCGAGTTCTGCGAGCTGTGCGTGCAGGTCTGTCCGACCGACGCCATCATCCAGATGAAGTCGTTCGACATGTCCACCGCGGATCGACGGGAGATGCTGCTCGACAAGGATCGCCTGCACGCCATTGGCCTGGCGCACGAACCGTCGTGGGCCACCGGCAACCGGCTGCGCGACATGCAGGCGCCGCCCAAGAAGACGCCGGTCGAGGGTGCCAAGCCCGCCGCGGCGGATCCGGCATGACGCCCGGGATTGTCGCCTTCTGGAGCCTCGCCACCGTCCTCGTGGGCGCGGGTCTCGCCGTGGTCCTCAGCAAGAACCTGTTCCACTCCGTGTTGTGGCTGGCGCTGGCTCTCGTCGCCACCGCCGGCGTGTTTCTGACGCTGGAGGCCGAGTTCATCGCCGCCGTGCAGATCCTGCTCTACGCGGGGGGTGTGGTCACCGTTGTCGTGTTCGCTATCGTCGTCACCGAGCGGCTGGTGGGCGAGCGCCTGTCACACACCAGCCGGCGCCTGGCCGCCGGCGGCGTGGTGTCGGCGGCGCTGCTGGTGTTGCTCGTGCGCGCACTGTGGCTGTCAGGGCTGGATCTGCCGAGGCCCGCACTGTCGGGGGACCTGACGCGGCAGATCGGCATGTCGCTGCTGACCCGGTTCGTGCTGCCGTTCGAGCTTCTCGCCGTGCTGCTGGTCGTCGGCCTGCTGGCCGCGAGCTACTTCGCGAGGCCGGAGGAATAGCGATGGGACTGACGGCCTACCTGACGCTCGCCGCCGTGGTCTTCTGCCTGGGCCTGTTCGGCACCATTACGCGCCGTAACACCGTCGGCATCCTGCTGGGCGTCGAGCTGATGCTGAATGCCGTGAACATCAACTTCGTGGCGTTCAGCCGGTTTCACGGCACCGAGATCGGGATGGTGTTCACCCTGTTCGCCATCTGCATCACCGTCGCGGAGGTCGCGCTCGGCCTGGCGATCGTGATCCTGCTGTTCCGGATGCGGCGCACCGCCACCGCCGACCACATCGACTGGTTGAAAGGGTGATGATGAGCAGCCCTGTCGCGCTCGTCCTCGCCGCGCTGCTGCTGCCGGCGGCGACGTTCGTGGTGATTGCCCTGGTGCCGCCGCTGCGGCGCTCCGGCCGTCCCGCGGCCTGGCTCTCCATCGCCTCGGCCCTCGCGGCCTTCGTGCTCGCGCTCCTGGGCTGGCGCGCGGCGGCTGCCGCCGGAGCGCCGATCCATGCCGTCTGGGCCTGGCTGCCCGGGGCGCACGCGCCGTTTGCCACCGTTGGCGCGCTCGTCGATGCGGAGTCCACCACGATGCTGCTGCTGGTGACGCTGGTGGCGCTCCTCGTCCAGGTCTACTCGATCGGGTACCTGGAGCACGAGCCTGCCCCCGCGCTCGGCCGCTACTACGCCGTCCAGTCGCTGTTCGCCTTCTCGATGATGGGGCTCGTGCTGGCGCCCAATCTCCTGCAGCTGTTCATGTGCTGGGAGCTGGTCGGCGTCTGCTCCTATCTCCTGATCGGCTTCTGGTATCGCAAGCCCGAAGCCGCCCGCGCCGCATTGAAAGCCTTCTGGACGACCAAGGCCGGCGACGTCGGCCTGCTCGCCGGCATCATCATGCTGCAGCGCACGACCGGCACGTTCGATCTCGTCGAGTTGCGACACCTGGCGGAGTCGGGCCTGATTCCGCTCGCGGGCCTCAGCGTCACGACGTTCTGCCTCTACCTGGGCGCGATGGGGAAGTCGGCGCAGTTCCCGCTCCACGTCTGGCTGCCGGACGCCATGGAGGGGCCCACGCCGGTCTCCGCGCTGATCCATGCAGCGACGATGGTGACGGCGGGTGTCTACCTGCTGACACGGCTCGAGTGGCTGTTCGCGCTGACGCCCCAGGTGCTCGCGATCGTCGCCTGGATAGGCGCCGTCACGGCGCTGATGGCGGCGATCCTCGCGTGCGTGCAGACCGACATCAAGCGGGTACTGGCGTACTCGACGGTGTCGCAGCTGGGCTACATGATGGCCGCGATCGGCGCCGGGTTCGCGGCAGCCGGGTTCTTCCACCTGCTGACGCACGGCGTCTTCAAGGCGTTGCTCTTCCTCGGCGCCGGGGCGGTGATTCATGCCGTCGGCAGCAACGAGGTGTCGGCGATGGGCGGGCTGGCGCGGAAGATGCCGCAGACGGCGATCGTGTTCCTGGTAGGCACGCTGTCGCTCGCGGGCGTGCCGCTGTTCGCGGGCTTTGTCTCGAAGGAAGAAGTGCTGGGCGCGGTGTGGGCCGGCGGGTTCGCGGTGCCGTTCTTCATGCTGCTGCTCGCGGCGTTTCTGACGGCCTTCTACATGTTCCGCGTCGTGTTCCTGGTCTTCTTCGGGGACGGACGGAGCGGGAGCGAGGGAGCCGCCGGCGGCGCGCCCTACCATCCGCACGACGCGCCGGCCGTGATGACGTTGCCGCTCTGGGTGCTCGCGCTCATCGCGATGGGCATTGGCGTCTACTTCACGGTGCGGCCGCCCGAGGCGGAGTTCCACGGGCCGGGCTGGCTGATGCCGGCGGCGGTCGGCGTGGCGGTGGCGGGCATCGCGCTGGCCTGGCTCACCTATCAGCGGCGCGCGATCAGCGCCGATGCGCTGGCGGCGCTGTTTGGCCCGATCCGGCGCGCGGCGATCGCCAAATTCTGGCTGGACGAGATCTATCTCGGCCTCTATCGCGGAGTGCTGCTGGCGTTTGCCCGCCTGGTCGGGTGGGTCGATCGCTACCTGGTGGACGGCGTGCTCAACGTGGTCAGCGCGTGGACGCTCGAGGCCGGCGACGGGCTGCGCCGGATCCAGACCGGCAAAGTGCAGGACTATGTGCTGGGCGTCGGCGTCGGCCTGCTCGCGTTGATGGCATGGATCGGGGCCGGCTGGTGACGGGCCTGCCGGTCCTCTCGATCATCACCTGGGCGCCGTTCGTCGCGGCGCTCGTCATCATGGCGGCGGCGCGGCACCGGCCGCTGCTGGTGCGATGGACGGCGGTGATCGGGGCGGGTGTGCCGCTGGCGCTGTCGGCCTGGCTGTATGCCGCGTACGATCGCGCCGCGGCGGGCTTCCAGTTCGGCGAGTCCTTCCCGCTGGTGCCCTCATTCGGCATTTCCTACCACCTCGCGATCGACGGCATCGGCCTCGTCCTGCTGCTGCTGACCGCCATCATCCTGTTCGCGGGAGTGTTCGCGTCCTGGACGGTCAAGACGCGCGGGCAGGAGTTCTACGCGCTGCTGCTCCTGCTCGTCACGGGCGTGTTCGGCGTCTTCGTCTCGCTCGACCTGTTCGTGTTCTTCCTGTTCTACGAGATCGCGGTCCTGCCGATGTATCTCCTGATCGGCATCTGGGGCTCGAGCGGGGAAGTGCGGCCGCAAGGCATCTTCGGCTGGGCGTTCAAGCGGACGGGCGTCGGCACCAAGGAATACGCGGCGATGAAGCTCACGCTGTACCTGCTGCTGGGGTCGGCGTTCATCCTGGTCGGCATCCTTGCCCTCTACACCGCGGCGGGGTCGACCAGCTTTTCGTTCCTCGATCTGCAGCAGGCGCAGTTCTCGCCGCGCCTGCAGTCCTGGGTGTTCCTCGCGTTCTACGTCGGCTTCGGCATCCTCGCCGGGATCTGGCCGCTGCACACCTGGTCGCCGGATGGACATGCCTCGGCCCCCACGGCGGTCTCGATGCTGCACGCCGGCGTGTTGATGAAGCTCGGCGCCTACGGCATCATCCGGCTGGGGTTCGGTCTCGCGCCGATGGGAGCGATCGAGTGGGCGTGGCTGGTCGGCGCGATCGCCTGCATCAACATCGTCTACGGCGCCCTGAGCGCGATGGCGCAGACCGACCTGAAGTACGTGGTCGCCTATTCGTCGGTGTCGCACATGGGGATCGTCATGCTCGGCATCGCGACGCTGACCGAGCAGGGGCTCAACGGCGCGGTGTTTCAGATGGTGGCGCACGGGATCATGACCGGTCTCTTCTTCGCGCTGGTGGGGCTGGTCTACGAGAAGGCGCACTCCCGCGCGATCTTCACGATGAGCGGGTTCGGGCAGATGATGCCGGGCATCGCGACGGCTTTTGCCGTCGGCGGATTCTCGTCGCTCGGCCTGCCGGCGACGGCCGGCTTCGTGGCCGAGTTCCTGACGTTCGCCGGCGCGTGGGCGTCGGCGCACCCCTGGTGGCTCTTTCCCGGCGTCATCGGCGCCTTGCTGACCTCGATCTATGTCCTGCGCGTCGTCCGGCAGATTTTCTGGGGGCCGAAGAGCACCGATCCGCAGTTCCAGAATCTGCCAGACGCGCAGGGCACTGAATGGGTCGCGCTGGTCTTCCTGGTCGGCGTCCTCGTGCTCTTCGGCGTCGTGCCGTGGCTGATCGTCGGGCCGATCGACAGCGCGACCGTGCCGCTGCTGGTGCGGATGGGTGTGATGCGATGAGCCCCACCTTCGCCATGGCGACGGCGGGATCGAGCGTGCTCAGCCTGTCGGGACCGCTCGGCCTCGAGCTCGCTCTCGGCGGCTTGATGGTGGCGGTACTGCTGCTGGGATTGTTCCGCCCGGCGACGCCCGATCGCCGCGCCGGATGGCTGTCGCTCGCGGGCCTGATCGGGCTGTCGGCGTGGTCGTTCCTGCTGCAGCCGGGGGGTTCGCTGTTTGAAGGCCGCTACGTGCTCGATCCGCTCGCCCTGTTCGCGCAGCGGCTGTTCCTGGTGTCCGCGGCGGTCAGCGTGCTGGCGACGCTGAGCCTGCCGGGCGCGCGCATCGCCCGCAGGGGCGCCGAGTACCACGTGGCGCTGCTGGCGTCGCTGCTCGGTATGCTGGTGCTGGCGGCGGCGCGCGAGCTCGTGCTGTTGTTCGTGGCGTTTGAGCTGATGTCGATCCCGCTGTACTTTCTGACCGGGTTCCAGAAACGCGACGACGCGGCGCCGGAAGGCGCCCTCAAGTTCTTCCTCGTCGGCACGGTGTCGTCGGCCATCCTGCTGTACGGGTTCTCGTTCATTTTCGGCGCGACCGGGAGCACGATGACGAGCGCCATCCCGGCGGCGGTCGCCTCCGGCGACGTCGTGATGACGCTCGGGCTCGTGCTCACCCTCGCAGGCCTCGGCTTCAAGATTGCCGCCGTGCCCTTTCACATGTGGGTGCCCGACACCTACCAAGCCGCGTCGACGCCGTTCGTGGCATGGTTGTCGGTCGCGCCGAAGGCCGCCGGCTTCATCGTCGTGTTCCGGCTCTATCTCGAAGGGGCCGCGGGGACGGGGTTCCTGTGGGTGCCGGTCATCTCCGCGATGGCAGGTCTCACGATCGTCGCGGGGAACCTGATGGCGATCCCGCAGCAGAACGTCAAGCGCCTGCTCGCCTACTCGGGGATTGCGCACATCGGCTACATGCTGATGGGGATCGCCGCGATGTCGGCCGGAGGCGCCGGGATGGTGCTGTTCTACCTGGTGGCATACCTGTTCGGCAACATGGGTGCCTTCCTCGTCGTCCAGGCCGTCGGCGCGCGCCACGGATCGGATCATATGGACGGTTACCGCGGCCTGGCGCAGCGGTCGCCGGTGCTGGCCCTCAGCATGCTCGTCTTCCTGCTCTCCCTCGGCGGGATCCCGTTCGTGGCGGGGTTCTGGGCGAAGCTCTTCATCTTCAAGGCGGTCATCGACCAGCACATGTACGGCCTCGCGCTCCTCGGCGCCGTGCTCACCATCGTCGCACTCTATTACTACCTGGTCCTCGCCAGCCGCATGTACATCGACCCACCGGGCGACGGCGAGCCGGTGCGCCTGCCGGTTCCGTTGTTCGTGGCCATCCTCATCTGCGCCGCGGGCGTGGTCGTCATGGGCCTTTATCCCGAACCGTGGGTCAAGGCCGCGCTCGCCGCGACTGCCGGACTGTTCT
>JBKJRJ010000522.1:0-2504 GCA_046594705.1 Vicinamibacterales bacterium | reverse complement strand
AAGGCACGAGGGAGCGGGTCAGTCGCTGATGGCGGGGAACTTTAGCGGGACCGGAGACGGATTTCCCGGGCGGTCGTCATCGCGTCGAGGACGCTCATCACGACCTGGGCGGCGCGGGCGCGCGACATCTCGTCGGCGGACTTGACCTCGAGCAGTTCGGCGTTCGCAAGAATGATCCCGAGCTGGTTGTTCAAGCGGTGGAACAGCAGGCCGAGGTCTTCTGTCTCTCCACCGGCCGCGCGGGGGGGATCATCGGCGGCCGGCATCATGAGGCTTCTTTGCGCGTGAGCTCTCCGGCCCGCCCCGTGTCGCGCCACAGCGTGTCGACGAAGATCCGCACCGACCCGCCGGCGGTCCGCACGTACTCGACCTTGCCGCTGGCGATCCAGTTGTAGATCGTGCGCCGGCTGACACCGACCAGCTCGCACGCCTTCATGATTGATATGGTCTTACGATCCATCATCATTGCTCTTCGGGGGTGTTATCGGAAGGGCCGTCGCGCACCTGTAGGGCCGTCGTCGTAGTCCGGCGTTGACCGCGGCAGCCGCGGGTGTCAAAATACCGGCGCATCACTAAATGGCTGAAAACGCGAAACATCTGCTCCTCGTGGACGACGAGGCGGCGCTGCGTGAGGCCATAGCCGAGCGGCTGGCCGACCACGGCTTCGTCGTCGAGCAGGCGGCAAACGGCGAGGATGCCATGGCCCGGCTCGCCGAGTTCGCCTTCGACATCATCATTACGGACCTTCGGCTCCCCGGCGTGGATGGACGCGCGGTGCTCGAGTCCGCCCTGGAGCGTTACCCGGAGATCATCGCGATCATCATCACGGGCTTCGGCACCGTGAAAGACGCGGTCAATGCGATCAAGCAGGGGGCTGCCGACTTCATTACCAAGCCGTTCCAGTTCGATGCGCTGCTGCACGTGCTGGCGTCGGCTCTCGAGCAACGCCGCCTCCGCTCCGAGAACGCGTATCTCCGCTCGCAGCTGGAGGAGCGCTACCGTATTGATGGCCTCGTGGGCCGCAGCCGCGCCATGCGCGATCTGTCGCAGTTGCTCGAGACGGTCGCCGCGACCTCCAGCACGGTGCTGATCATGGGCGAGACCGGCACCGGGAAGGAGCTCGCCGCGCGCGCCATTCACCACGGCAGTCCCCGTCGCAACAACCGGTTCGTCGCGATCAACTGCAGCGCGATCCCCGAAACGCTGCTGGAGGCCGAGCTGTTCGGCCACGCGCGCGGCGCGTTCACCGGCGCGGTCGGCACACGCCAAGGGCGTCTCGAGCAGGCGCACAAGGGCACCTTGTTCCTTGACGAGGTGGGGACGATGAGCCCCGCGCTCCAGTCAAAACTGCTCCGCGTGCTGCAGGAACGGGAGTTCGAGCGGGTCGGCGACGTGCATACCATCAAGATCGACGTCCGCGTGATCGCGGCAACCCACTCGGACCTTGCGAAGATGGTGGGGGACGGCACGTTTCGCGAGGACTTGTTCTACCGGTTGAATGTCATCCCGGTCCAGCTGCCCGCGCTCCGCGAGCGCCGGGACGACATCCCGCTGCTCGTGCAGCATTTCCTCGAGAAGCTCGGCGCGGAACAGGTACCGCCGCGTCACATGACGATGTCGCAGGACGCGCTGAGGCGGTTGATGGCCTACGCGTGGCCGGGCAACGTCCGTCAGCTCGAGAACGTGGTCGAGCGCGCGCTCGCGTTCAGCCACGGCCGTTCACAGATCGACCTGCCCGACCTCGGTCCGGAGATCCAGCACCTGCCCGCCACGCCCGAAGCGGGCAGCACCTGGTTCCCCGACGAGGGCCTGGACCTCGAGCGCTACATCGAAGGCGTCGAGCTCACGCTGATCAAGAGATCCCTGGAACGGACGCAGGGAAATAAAGTACAGGCGGCCCGCTTGTTGAATCTGAAGCGGACAACGCTGATTGAGAAACTGAAACGGCTGGAACGCGGCCAGCCAGGAGCCGCCTGATGCCGCCTCGCCATACCTACTGGACGATCATGTTCGGCAACCAGCCGACGGCGTTCCGCTCAGCCGAGCGGGAGGAGCTGCTGCCGACCTTCAAGCAGATCCTGGCCAAGCATCCCGACGCACTGATGATGTGGTTCGCGCAGGGGCGCCTGTGGCGGTCTCCCGAGGAGGCACGCGACACCGTCCAACGCCAGCGCGAGGGACGTAACAGGCCGCAAGGCGACCGGCCCCAGGGGGATCGGCCGCAAGGTGATCGTCCGCGCGGCCCACGGCCCGAGTGGAAGGATCGGCCACGGGGCGATCGGCCCTTTGGCCCGCCGCCTACCTCGCCGACGGCGCCGAGCGACGAAGGCGGCAAGCCTGCGTGGCAGAACCGCGACGACCGCCCGCAAGGGGACCGGCCGCGCGGCCCTCGGCCCGACTGGAAGGATCGCCCGCAAGGCGACCGGCCCCAAGGCGGCAAGCCTGCGTGGCAGAACCGCGACGACCGCCCGCAAGGCGATCGACCGCGTGGCCCCAGGCCCGAG
>JBKJRJ010000054.1:0-5024 GCA_046594705.1 Vicinamibacterales bacterium | reverse complement strand
CAGCAACGATCCCGACAGCCAGCGCATCTGGTGGAACGAGATCGGCGTGCACCAGAACCTGACCTTCCCGGTGCAGCCCGACCCGGTCAGCGGCATGCACTGCTGGCACCAGCGCGTGCGCCTGGAACGGGCCGGCCCCGACGACCGCTACGGCGACATCGACGTTGACACCGATAAGGCGCACGAAGCGTATAAAGAGTGGATGGAGCTCACCCGCCCGGCGCCAGGTCCCGACGGATCGCGCCGCCCGGCCTGGTTCGATCGTCCCCTCCGTCCAGTGGCGGCGGCCTACCAGTTTCCTGCCGCCAAGCCATGAAGCTGATGGACCATCGCACCCCCGTCTGGGTCATCTGGGGCTCGATCGGTCTGTTCGGTGTCGTCGAGGTTGTGGCCTGGACGATCGCGGGCGGCATCCCGCGCCGCCCCACGGTCCTCGTCCAGGTCGGGACGGCGTGGGTCGTCATGCTGATGCTGGCGTCCCTGGCCACGCGGCTGCTGCAGGCGCAGGCGCGGCGGATCCGCGGCTACCAGGACACGCACCAGGCGAACCTCGGCGAGATCGAGCAGCTCCAGACCCAGAACGCGATGCTGGAGATCATCGCGCGTTCGGTGGATCCGACCCTGGCCTTCCAGGCGCTCGCCTCGAGAATCGCGCGGCTGGTGCCGTGCGATCGCGTCGGGCTGGCTCTGGTCTCCGACAACGGGCGGGAGTTCCAGACCTACACCGCGCGGGTGCAGGAGCAGGAGCGGCGGGCGCGGCCGCGACCGGAGGTCGTCTTCAAGGTCGAGCAGACGCTTCTCGGCAGCGTCGTCCGATCGCGTGAAGCGCTCATCGTCGCCGACATTTCGCTGGCGGCGGCCGACTTCCTCGACGCGAACATCATCCATACGGCGGGATTCGGCTCGGGGCTGATCGTGCCGCTCGTGTCGAAAGGGCGGGCGGTCGGTACGCTCAACCTGGTCCAGCGCGCCAAGCATGCCTACCGCCCCGAGCACGTCAACGCCATCCAGCCGATTGCCGAGATCTTCGCGGTCGCGGTGATCGCGCAACAACTGCAGGTGGCGCTCGGCAAGTATCGGTCGATGGAAGCCATGTCGGAAATGACGCTGTCGATCTCCGCCGAGATCAACAGCGCGCTGCAGACCATCATCGGCCACTGCGACCTGCTCGAACGGGGCTATCCCGACCCCAACCTCCAGCGCGACCTCGTCACCGTCGTCCGGCAGGCGCAGCGGATCGAGGGACTGCTTGGCAAGATGCGCACGGCCGCGCACGAGCGGATGAGCGAAGTGGAGGCCGACGTGACCGAGCGGCAGGGCATCCCCTCCAGCCCCGAGGCGTTCGACGAGACCGCCGGACGGCACCAGTAAGACCCGCTGCCCGCCACGACCCAGGCACGAAGATCACAAGGACACCAAGACCACGAAGGGCCATGGTTTGCGTCTCTGTGTCTGGGTGGTCGTGGTGGACGTGGTGGCCTTCGTGGGAAAAGGCGTGACTGTGGGCCGGGTTCAGGTCTTCAACACCCAGGCCAGCAGCAGCACCCCGAACACCGTCACGGTCGTCGCGACGAACAACCAGTCGCGCATGCGCGCGTAGACGACGAGGGAGGTGACGACACGGGCGAGCGGCGTCAGCATCAGGATGATGAGCCCGGAGGTCAGGATGAGATTCGACAGCGCGGGGTTGACGCCCGACATCCACAGGACGAGGCCTGCCGCGAGGCAGGCGGCCGCCGCCATCACTCCCGCGTGGAGCAGGCGTCCCAGTTGGTGTTCGAGTCTGACGAATAGTTCGTCGATCATCCGAGCGCCCGCTTGAAATACAGAATCGAGACGCCGGCCAGGACAAGGGCCATCAGCAGCTTCAGCCATTTCACGCGCGCGCGTCCACCGGCGAGGAGTCCGGCGCGTGAGCCGAGCAGCACGCCGAGCACGGCCGCCGCCGCCACCGGCGGGTTGATCTCGCCGCGCGCGAAATACTGCGGCGCCGACGCCGCCGCGGTGACGCCGATCATCAGCGCACTGGTGGCGGCCGCGGCGCGCAGCGGGACGCCGCACCAGGCGTTGAGAATCGGCACCTTCAGGATGCCGCCACCGATCCCGAGGGTTCCCGATACCGCGCCGGCGAGCAGCGACGCGAACATGGCGACCGGCAGCCGTTTGACGCGGTAGACGATCTCGCGCCCGGTGTCGTCGTCGTGAAAGCGGCCGCCGAGCGGGCCGGGATCCGTAGTGGGCTCGAGCACGTTGCGCCTGTCGAGCCGCGCGACCATCAGGATCGCGATCGCCGCCGTGACAATGGCGAACAGCAGGCTCAGGGTGTCCTTCGACAGGCGCTCGACGGTGATGCCCGCGCCGAGGCCCCCCACCGCGGACGCGACTTCGAGCAGCATGCCGAGCCGCAGGTTGATGAGGTTCTTGCCGGCAGTGCCGGCAGAGACTGCGCTCGAGGTCGCGATCACCGTCATCAGGCCGGTCGCCGCCGCCACGCGGAAGTCGAGGCCCAGCCCGGCGTCGAGCAGGGGGACCAAAAACACTCCGCCGCCGATTCCGAGGAGGGAGCCGAGGCCGCCGGCCACGGCACCAGCGGCGATAACGGCGGCGATGATGGCCGGGTGTATCATTTCGACGAGATACGAATTCTATCGTATGTTGCAACGCGAACGCCTCAACACGGGCGTCTTCTACAGGTTCTTCGACAGAGTGACGAGCCCGATCAACGTCGTCGGCGGCATGCCCGCCTATCGCGCCCTGGAGACGAGATGAGCGAGCAGCTGAGCGACAGCGTCCGCGAGCGCCTCGACGCCGTGATTCATGGTCAGCCCGAGGCCAAGGTGCCGGAGCTGGTCAAGGCTGTCTTGATCGATTCCATGCAGTGCGGTTCGCTGGCGGTGCCCGCGGCGCTGCGCCGGCCGATCGACGGGACCTACGCGCGCCGCTTGCTCCACCGCGATCCGTCAGGCCACTACACGATGGTCGTGATGACGTGGGGGCCGGGCCAGAAAACCGCCTTGCACGATCACGCGGGCATCTGGTGCGTGGAATGCGTGGTCGACGGGAACATGGATGTCGCGCAGTACGACCTGCTGTCCCAAACCGACGGCGTATTCCGCTTCGAACAGCGCAACCACGTCGTCGCCGGCCGCGGCTCGGCCGGCTGCCTGATCCCGCCGTTCGAGTACCACACACTGGGCAACGCCCGCGAGACGCCATCAGTCACGCTGCACGTCTACGGCGGCGAAATGGATCATTGCCACGTCTTCGAACCGTCGGGCGACGGCTCGTTCCGGCGAGTGCGAAAAGAGCTCACCTACCACGAGTAAACAGTTGCCAGCTGCCAGAAAACCCAGGTGCCTTCCGCCTTCCGCCTACTTCTTCTCCGACAGATTCTTCGGCGAGCGCTGGTTCAGCACGTCGATCATGCCCTTTGCCGCCGACGGCACCGCCGTCGTGCCCTTGACGAGATCGCGCGCGGGGATTGGGCTGCCGTAGACCAGGGTGTTGGCGTCGTTGTCGGGCCGCACGGTGGACCCTTCCAGCGACACGCCGGCGAACAGGCCACGAGACCGCGAGTAGGTGAGCATTTCCGCCCGCAGCGCCACGTCGGTGGACGCACCGGCCGTGCGCCCCTTCGGACCGGCCGCCGCCGAGGCATCCGCGCCGATCTTGACCTTGCTGCTCAGGACCGAGGTGGCGCCGCGATCGTTCATCACCAGAAGCACGAAGTCGGTGCTCTGGCCGCCAAGCTGGAAGCCGATGCTGCCCCCTTCGAGGGCCATCAGCGCCGGAGCGCTCCACGGACCCGTGAAGTCTTCACCGGTTCGGCACGTCATCGCGCCGCGCCCGTAGCTGCCGCCGACACCCACCGCGATCTTCTTGACACTGGGGAAGACAATCACGCACTCGGCCTTGTCGAGCAGGTCGTTCGGGATGTCGTCGGGAATGTCGATGATCTCTTTCAGGACGGTCGCGCACTCGCGGAGCCGGTCCTCTTCCTTGCCCTGGGCTCCGAGCGTCACGCCAACGGCCAGCAGAGCGATCACGAGTCTCTTCATGGGTTCAGTCTAGCGCTGATCATGACCCGGCCGACAGCGCGTTTCCCGCCGCATGCAGCCTCAGCACGGCGTACAGCGTGGACATGATTGGCGTCGGCACGCCGAGAGCGGCGCCGCGCCGCACCACCGTGCCCTGCAACGCCTCGACCTCGATGCGCTTTCCCGCCTGCAGGTCGATCAGCAGGGACGACCGCATGCTGCCAGGAATCGCGTCGATGTAGGGGACGATGCGGTCGACGACGTCGGCGGCGACCGGTACTCCCTCGGCGCGGGCGACCGCTTCGATCTCGCGGCAGCCGGCGAGGAACTGCGTCTTGGTGAACGGGTCGCTCCAGACCGGCCCGATTGGGAGCCGTCCCGCTCCGGTGAATCCGGCCAGCGACGCCAGGAAGACGAATTTTTCCCAGATCGGCACCCGCCCGTCCTCGACGGGGTAGGACTCGATGCCGGCGCTGGTGAAGGCTTGATGGATCGCCTGCACGCGGTCGCTCGCGCGCGGCAGCTGCCCGAACGCCTCACCAAAGATAATCCGGCGATGGGTGCCGGTCTGGACGATGAGACCGGGCGATTCGAGCGCGGTGGCGATGTAGGTGGTGCCGCCGAGCGTGCGTGCTTCACCCACTGTCGCGGCCACTTCGGCCGGACTGTCGACGCCGTTCTGAACCGTGAGCACCGTGGTGGCATCGCCGAGCATCGGCGTCAGGAGCGGGAGCGCCGTCGGGTTGTCGTAGGTCTTGACGGCGAACAGCACGAGATCGACCGGCCCGACCCGCGAGGTGTCCTGTTCGGCCCGCCCACGGGCGACGAAATCGCCGAGCGCGGGACTCTTGACCTGCAGGCCGTGCTCGCGGATGGCCGCCAGATGCGCGCCGCGCGCGATGAACGTGACGTCGTGGCCCGCCAGCGCCAGCCGGGCGCCGTAATAGCCGCCGACCGCGCCGGATCCGAGAATCGCTACCTTCATGT
>JBKJRJ010000457.1:0-3713 GCA_046594705.1 Vicinamibacterales bacterium | reverse complement strand
GCCACCTGGATGTCGGGGACGAGCAGCGCGACGTGGTGGGCGGACCCGAGCTGCCGGCGGGTGGGCGGCGTCGTGGGATACAGCATGTACTCCAGGTAGTCGGTGCCGTCAGGCACGCGCATGTTGATCCAGTTGATGGTCCCTTCGGGCCGGCCGCCCCGCCAGGTCTCCGAGAACCCGAGCGCATCCTTGTAGAGGCGGTCCGCCGCCGCGCCGTCCTTCACGGTAAGGCCGGCGTGCAGGATCCGTGTCGACAGCCGCCGGTCCACCGCGGGGAGCCGCGCCGCCTTGGCGCGATCGAATTCGACGAACTGCACGGCGTGGCCGTCCGGATCGGTTACCTCGATGCGCCGCCCGCCGCTGTCGCGGTCGGCCGACGCCTCGCCCGCGGGGAAGCCGCGGCCGTCCAGCCATGCCCGCATCGCGGTGAGATTCGTTGTCTCGAACGCGAGATCGATGAATCGTTCGTCACGATCGGCCGGCAGACCGTCGCGGACGATGAGGCGCTGCCGGCCGTTGACCGCGAACACCGCGACATGCGGGCGGTTCGCCGGCGCCATTTCTGAGTAGCCCAGCAACCCGGCGTAGAACGTCCGCGCCTGGGTCAAATCGGTGACCTGGATGGTGGCGTGCGCGACGCCGGCTATCACGGGGCGCGCGGGGGCTGTCGGCTGCTGCCACGCAGCGGTGATCGCGGTCGTCAGAGTCAGGGCGGTCAGTATGCGCATGGTGTCTCCTTCCGCCACAAGGCGGAAGCTCCCGGTCTGACCGGCCAGCCGCTCGGTCTGAGTCTACTTCACGATCACGAAGGGCAGGTTGAGCTGCGCGGCGCGCTGGTTGATCTTCGCGACCTCACCGGTGATGAACTGCTGCGTCTGGGCGACGAGCGCCGCGAGTTCTTTCTCCTGCTCGGCGAGGACCTGCGTCATCCCCGTGGTCGGCGCGCCGGTCGCCTCCATCGCCCACATCTGCAGCGGTGCCAGCCGCGAGTAGAGGCGCGCTCCGCCGCGCATCGCCAGGATGTCGTAGACGACCTCGGCCGTCGGGTTGTGCAGCTTGTCCTCCAAAGCGCTGGCCGAAGCGATCGCGGTGTCCGACGCCGTGATCAGGTCGCTCACGCCTGTCTCCGCCCTCCGGGAGGCGAGCGCGGCGTTGCGCGCCTTCAACTGGTCCTTCACCGACCGCAGCTGGTTCACGAGGTCGGTCAGCTTCGAGATATCGTCGCGCACGCGCACGGCGAAGGCCGCCTGGGCGTCGAGCTCGGCCTGCTTGAGGTCGCCGCGCGGATCGGGGTCCACCCGCAAAGGTGCGGTCAGCGTCTTGCCGCCGGCCGCCAGCTTGACGGTGTAGGTCCCGGGCGGGACGCGTGGTCCGGTATGCGGATCGCCAGTGTCGATGCGGCCGTTCTTGATCTTGTGCGCCCCCTCGTAGCGCAGGTCCCAGACGGCCCGCTGGACGCCGGCCCCCCGCGCCAGCGCGTTGTTCTTGAGGTCCTCGGGGTCCTCGTTGTCGTCGCTCCCCATCAGCTCGGCCGGCGTGCTGCTCAGGGTCCGCACGAGGCGATTCTGTGCATCGTGAATCTCGATCTTCAGCTCGCCCTTCTCTTCGTCCTTGAGGGAGTAATAGATCGGCGCCCCGTGCGGCGGATTCGAGAAGGTGCCGCGCGTGCCCCAGTTGTTCGAGCCGAACCGCCACCGCGTCACCGCGTCAGGGGTGAACAGATGCAGCGACTCAGTGCCGATCCGGTCGGTGAACTCGCGAATCGGCCGCAGGTCGTCGAGGATCCATAGTGACCGGCCGTGCGTGGCGACGACGAGGTCGTCGTCTTTGACCACCAGATCATGGACCGCCACGGTCGGGAGATTGAGTTGCAGCGGCTTCCAGGTGGCGCCGTCGTCCGGCGAATACATCACGCCGCGCTCAGTGCCGAGATACAGCTGCCCGCGCTTCTTCGGATCTTCGCGGACGACGTGCAGGTAGACGTTGGCCGGCAGCGACGCGTCAAGGCGCTTCCACGACTTGCCCTGGTCGGTGGTCTTGAACAGGTAGGGGCGCATGTTGTCGAGCCGATGGGCGTCGGCGACGACATATGCCGTGCCGGCGTCAAAAGGGGAGGTCTCGATCATGCTGACGGTGCCCCATTCCGGGAACCCGGTCATCGCGGCCGTGACGTTGTTCCAGTGCTCGCCGTTGTCGGTGGTGATGTGGACCAGGCCGTCGTCGCTGCCGGCCCAGATGACGCCGGCCTGCTTGGGCGACTCCGCGATCGCGAAGACCGTCCCGTAGGTCTCGACGCCGGTGCCGTCCCCGGTGATCGGCCCGCCGGTCCACTGTTGTTTCGACTTGTCGTTGCGGGTCAGGTCGGGGCTGATGGCGTCCCACTTCTGGCCGCCGTCGCGGGTGCGGAAGATGACCTGCGCGCCGTGGTAGACCACCTTCGGATCCGACGGGGATCCCGTGATCGGCGCCGTCCACTGGAAGCGATACTTCATGTCGGCGCCGCCCCAGCCGGATGGATTCTCGGGCCAGGCGCTGACGTTGCGCGATTCTTTCGTCCGGTAGTCGTAGCGCGTGATGATGCCGAGGTACTCCCCTGCGTAGACGATGTTCGGATCACTGGGGTCGGAGTAGACGTGGCCGGCTTCGCCGCCGCCAACGTCGTGCCAGTCGGTGAGATGGATGCCCCCGGTGAGGCTGTCGCTGGGCCCCTGCGCCGTACCAAGATCCTGCATGGCGCCCGCGACCCAGTAGGGATGACGGTTGTCGACCGACACATGGTAGAACTGCGAAATCGGCAGCGGCGGGGCATACCAGTTGGCGCCGCCGTTGCGCGTCACGTTGACGCCGCCGTCGTTGGCCACGATCATCCGCTTGGGATCCGTCGGATCGAACCAGACGTCGTGGTGATCGCCGTGAGCGATCCCCTTGACGTACTCGATGGTGCGGCCGCCATCGATGGTCTTGAGCATCGGGACCTGCGGGAACCAGACCTCGTTTGGATTGGTGGGGTGGACGGTCAGGGTCGAGTAGTACCAGGCGCGCTGACGCAGCGCCCGGTGCGGACTGGCGAGCTCCCAGCTTTCGCCACCGTCATCCGAGCGGAACAGCCCGCCCTTCTCCGCCTCGATCAGCGCGTACACGCGCTGGCTGTCGGACGGAGCGATCGCTACGCCGACCTTCCCCCAGATCCCGCCGGGAAGGCCGTGCTCGGTGAGCGGCTTCCAGGAGTCGCCGCCGTCGCGCGAGACGTAGAGGCCGCTGCCCGGGCCGCCACTCTGCATGTCCCAGGGAAGACGGCGCGCCTGCCAGAAGCCGGCGAACAGGGTATTGGGGTTGGCCCGATCGATCGCGATGTCCGAGGCGCCGGTGTCGTTGTCTTTCTTCAGCACCTGCTGCCACGACTTGCCGCCGTCGCGGGTGCGGTAGACGCCGCGCTCCGGGTTGGGCCCGAACGCGTGGCCGAGCACGGCGGCGTAGGCGATGTCGGCGTTCTTCGGATGCACCACCATCGTCCCGATCTGCCCCTCCTGGCTCCAGACGTGGGTCCAGCTCTTGCCCGCATCGACGGACTTGTAGATGCCGTTGCCGGCGGCGACGTTGCCGCGGATGTTGGCTTCGCCGGATCCGACATAAATCACGCTCGGATCGCTCGGCGCCACGGCGATCGATCCGATCGACGAAATGGGCTGGTCGTCGAACACCGATTTCCAGGT
>JBKJRJ010000393.1:0-6495 GCA_046594705.1 Vicinamibacterales bacterium | reverse complement strand
TGCGCGGCAGCGAGTTCAGGTTCACGGTTGGCGGCCAGGCGCACACCGCACAGGTCGACGGCAGTTCGATGAAGGTGACTTCGTCATCCGGAGGGAGCTGGAGCGCGGCCAGGCGCTGATCATGTCCACCACTTCGCTGCGCGAAACGCTCCAGGGCGGCCTGGTGATGGCGCCGATGACAAAAGGCTCCAACCTGCCGTATCGCCAGCTCTGTCAGGAGCTCGGCGCCCGGGTGACGATGAGCGAAATGGCGCTCGCGCGGCGGCTGAAACAGAAGCGCCGGGGCGAGTTCGCCCTCATCCGCCGCGCCGCCGACGAGCGGTTCTTCGGCGTGCAGCTCGCGGGGAACAAGGCGGAGGAGATGGCCTGGGCCGCGGCGCTCGTGGAAGCACGCGGCGCCGATCTCGTGGACGTCAATCTGGGCTGTCCGATCGACTTCTTTACCAGCAAAGGCCTCGGCGCGGCGCTGGCCCGCGAGCCGCGGCGCGTGCGGAAGATCGTCGAAGCGATGAAGCTGGCGGCGACACGGATCCCCGTCACCGTCAAGATCCGTCTCGGGTGGAACGACGAGCATCGCAATTACCTCGACGTCGCGCGCGCGGCGGTCGAGGGGGGCGCCGACGCCGTCTTCATCCACGGCCGCACCCGCGCGGCGCGCTACACGATGACGGCGGACTGGCAGGCGATCGGCGAGTTGGCCGCCGCGGTTCAGGTGCCGGTCATTGGCAATGGCGACCTGCTGTTTCGTCACGAGATTGACGCCGGTCTGGCGACCGGCTGCACCGCCGTCATGACGGCGCGCGGCGCGCTCATCAAGCCGTGGCTGTTCCGTGAGGCCATCGAGGGCGACCTCGACCTTTCCGGCGAACAGCGGATGGCAATCTACCGTCGCTACGTCGCGCTGGCCAAGGCGCACTGGGGCGGGGACGAGCACGGCGTCGGGCGCATCCGTGAGTTCCTGCTGTGGCATCTCGGATTCTGGTGCCGCTACGCGCCGCGGCGCGCCGACGGCAGCTACCCGGCGATGCAACGCCGCGAATCGTGGACGCCGCGCTCGCCGCTCGAGGCCCTGCTCGCGCGCTCCGATGCGCCCGCGCATGGCTACCTGGCAGACCGCCTGCTGGCGGAGGAGCCGATCGATCCGGAGGCCGCGCCAGAGGCCACCGACGCGCGCGAAATCGACGACGACAAGGCGGAGGCGGGATAGCGACGATCGACGGCTGACGCCTGGCGGCCATGACTCCAGCTAAATGGCACGCTCGGCTGCCTGTCGTGCCCGGCCGCCGGACATTCAGGCGGCGGATTCGGTGGCCGCCGCTGCACGGATCGGGCTGGCGGCGTCGGACCACGGCTCGTTGAACAAGGTGCGCTGCGCGGCGTTCTTGACCAGCATCAGCTGAAACAACCCGGCGTGCCGTTCGAGGAAGGCGGCCTCGCAGTACGCGAGGTAGAGGTCCCACATGCGGACGAAGCGCTCGTCGAACCCCAGCGCGCGAACCCGGCCGATGTTGTGGTGGAAGCGCTGCCGCCAGGCGTGCAGCGTGCGCGCGTAGTGGGTGCCGAAGTTCTCCGCGTGATACATCGAGAGCGCAGTCGTGCGCCCGAGCGATTTCATGATCTCGCCCACGGAGGCGAGCTCGCCGCCGGGGAAGATGTACTTCTCGATCCAGTCCGGCGTGCCGTGGTACTTGGGGAACCACTGGTCGTCCACCGTAATCGTCTGCAGCAGCATCGCGCCATCCGGCGCCAGCAGCCGGTCGGCGGCGCCGAAGTAGTCGTCGTAGTGATTGAGGCCGACGGCCTCGAACATCTCGATGCTGACAATCTTGTCGAACCGCCCGGTCAGCTCGCGATAGTCGGCGCGCAGCACCTCGATGCGTGATCCGGGCTCCCCGATGCGGTCCTGCCACGCGCGGGCGTGACGGTATTGCTCCTCGCTGATGGTTGTGGTCGTCACGCGGCAGCCGTAGTGCATCGCCGCCCACACCGCGAACCCGCCCCACCCGGTGCCGATCTCGAGCACGTGATCGGCGGGGGAGAGCTGCAGCGTCCGGCAGATGCGATCGACCTTGCGCGCCTGCGCCATCTCGAGCGAGTCAGCGGCCGATTCGAAGTAGCCGCACGAGTACATCAGCAGGTCGGTGTCGAGGAAGAGGCGGAAGAAATCGTTGCCGAGATCGTAGTGGCGCCGGATATGCCGCCGGCTGCCGGCGACCGAGTTGTCCCGGAGCCGGCGCGCGATCCCGCCGGCCAGGTTACGCAGGCCGGACGCGAAACGCCCCTGAACCTCGAGCACCTGGCGGTTGCGGAGCATCATCCGCGCGAGCGCGACCAGGTCGGGCGTCGTCCAGTCGCCGTCCATGAAGGACTCGCCGATGCCGATGTCGCTGCCGCTGACCGCCCGGAGAAAGAAGCGCTCGTCGCGGACCACCAGGGTCGCCTCGGGGCCGTGCCCGTCGCCGAACCGGTGCACGCCGCCGGGATACTCCAGCGTGAGCGTGCCGCCGCGCAGCCCGCCCAGGCACGAGATGAACATCGTTTTCGCCCACTGCGTCATCATGCTCGCCACTCCTTGACCTCGAACTGTCGGGCCTCCGCCTCCCAGGCCGCCCGCTCTCCCTCGCCATCCGGCGTCGCGCGGGGCACGACGGGCACGCCTTTCCACCACAGCTGCAGCGCCTGCCAGTGAATGCCGCCGACCACGTTGGCCGTGACCAGAGGCTGACGGAAGAGCGCCCGGCGGATCTCCGCGGCGCTCCAGGGCCGGCGTTCGAGCGACAGCGTCGCGTCGAAGGAGACGCCACCCGCGCGGACCGACTCCATGTGCGCGACGAGGCGGCCGGCCGGCGGGGTCAACGCGAACCTGTAGTCGAGATCCACCGGCATGAACGGCGAGACGTAGAGCGACTTGGCCGCCGAGGCGCGGAAGGTGCGGGCCGCGGGATCGGGCTGCAGCCAGTAATTGTGCGCGCCCCCGAACGTGTTGCTGACTGCGGCCAGGACGGTCAAAAGCCGTTCCGTCCGATCGAAGCAGTAAAAGAACGAGACCGGGTTGAAGCACCAGCCGAGATAGCGCAGGTGGGTGAGCAGGAAGACCGGACCGTCCGGCAACTCGATCCCGTGGCGCGCCGCATCGAGGGCGAGCCGCGCACGTAGCGGCAGGGTGGGGTCGCCGAGATGATCGCGGTCGTGGAAGCTCGCCCAGTTCCAGTGGTTGTAGCTGGTCAACCGCGACACGCCCATCAGCGCGGGCAGGCGGTCGATGTCGAGCAGCACCATGAACAGCGGGTAGGTGAAGTCGTGCGCGACCGGGGCCTTCCGGCGGTGGCGTAGCGTGCCGGCGAACACCCCCGACTCGATCACCACGTCACCCCGAACGCGCCGGCGACGCGGAGCGCCGAGTTCAACCCGTCCTCGTGGAAGCCGTAGTACCAGTAGGCGCCGCAATAGTGCGTGCGATTGACGCCGCTGACCTCGTGCCATCGCCGCTGCGCGGCGGTCGCCTCCCGCGTGTAGAGCGGATGGCGATAGGCGAACTTGCGCAGCACGTGGCGCTCGTCGACGTGCTGATCGGGGTTGAGCGTGACGCAGTATTGTTCGCGCGTCGCCAGCCGCTGCAGGCGGTTGAGGTCGTAGGTCACTGTCGGCGGCGCCCCGGCGGCGGTGCCGAGCAGATAGTTCCACGACGCGCGCGCGCGCCCCAGCCCGGGCAGCACCGAGCCGTCGGTGTGCAGCCAGGCCACATTGGCCGTGGTCGTGAAGCGCGAGAACACCTCGCGCTCGCGATCGCTGGGATCCGCCAGGAGCGGCAGCACCTCGTCGCCGTGGCACGCGAACACGACCTCGTCGAACGTCATCGACGGGCGATCCCGGAACGTCACCGTGACTTCGTTGTCGGCGCGCCGCACCGCCAGGATGGTCACGCCGCGGCTGCTGGCCGCAACTGGAGCCAGCAACCCGGGAATGTAGCTGTGGCTGCCGCCGGCGACCACCTTCCACGTCGGCTGCGCGCTGAGCGCCAGCAGGCCGTGATTCTCGAAGAACCGGATCAGCGTCAGCGCGGGAAACGAGCGAATCGCGTCGAGTGAGGCGGACCAGATGGCGGAGGCCATCGGAAAGAGGTAGCGCCGCGTGAACGCCTCGCCGAAGCGGCGCGAATCGAGGAAGTCCCCGAGTGTCTGGTGTTCGCCGTCAGGCGCGCGGAGCAGCGCCGGCGCTTCCCGGTTGAAACGCACGATCTCGCGCAGGAGCGAGAGATGCGACGGGCTGATCAGGTTGCGCCGCTGCGCGAAGAAGCCGTTGGCGCCGCGGCTGCTGTACTCGAGGCCGCTGCGGCGGCACGACACCGCGAACGACATGTCGGAATCGCGCGTGGCGACGCGCAGCTCGCCGAACAGTCGCACGAGGTTCGGATAGGTACGGTCGTTGTGCACGAGGAAGCCGGTGTCGAGCGGCACGGCGCCGTCCGGGCCATCGATGACGACCGTGTTGGTATGACCGCCGAGGCGCGATTCCTTCTCGAACAGATGCACCCGGTGTCGCCGGCTCAGGAAATAGGCAGCGGCCATCCCGGAGATTCCGGCGCCGATGACCGCCACTCGCTTCATACCGCCCCGACGATACCAGTACGAGGCGGCCGCTGGCAACTGGTTGTCCATGACAAATGATTGACAGCTTCGGAGGGCCGGGATACGCTGGTGGCTGGCGGACATCAGAAACGGAGGGACGCAGTGGGACAGACGATCAAACTCGCGGCAATCGGGGCCGTGGCCTTCATGGTGCTCGACGGCCTCTGGCTGGGTGTGCTGATGAAGAACTTCTACCGGGACCAGCTCGCGCCCATCGCCCGCATGGCCGAGGGCGGCGGCATGGCGCCCAATTGGCCGGCCGCGTTCGTCGTCTACCTCCTCCTCGGGACCGGCATTGCCGTCTTCGTGATTCCCCGCGCGCCAACTGTGCCGCTCGCGGCGGGATACGGCGCGCTCTTCGGCCTGGTCGTCTACGGGGTCTACGACTTCACCAACTATTCCACGTTGCGCCAGTGGCCGTTCGCGGTGACGCTGGCCGACGTCGCGTGGGGTGCGGTGGCGTCGGCCGCGTGCGCCGCCCTCGTGCGGATCGCGGCGCGGTGAAGACCGCCGCCGGAGAGGACGCGCGCTACCCCATCCGCGCGGTGTCCAAGCTGACGGGCATTGCCATCGACACCCTGCGCGCGTGGGAGCGGCGTCATGAGGCGGTCACGCCGGTCCGCGACGATCGCGGACGCATGTACACCGATCGCGACATCGCGCGCCTGCGGCTGCTGCGCGCGGCGGTCGAGGGTGGCCACAGCATCGGCCGGGTCGCGGCACTGACCGATGTCGAGCTGCGTCGACTCGGCACCGCCGGCTCATCCGGCGCGGCGGTCGTCGAGCCCGCGCGGCGCACCTCGCTCGACCCGGCCGCCCTCAGCGCCGCCCTGCAGCGGTTCGACGCGGCCGGCATCGACCAGGCGATCACCCGCCTGTCAGCGGTACTGCCCCCCCTCGAGCTGCTGCGCGACGTGCTGATGCCCGCGCTCGTGACGGTGGGCGACGACTGGCAGAGGGGCCGCGGCTCGATCACCCACGAGCACCTGATGTCATCAGCCATCCGCCACATGCTGGGCTCATTCCTCCGGTTGCACGCGCGCCGGGACGCGCCGGCCCGGCTGCTGTTCGCCACGCCGGCCGGCGATCGTCACGAGATCGGCACTCTTGGCGCGGCGATGCTGGCTGCCGGCAGCGGCCTCGGCGTCACCTATCTCGGACCGGACGTCCCCGCGCACGACCTCGTCAACAGTGTGACGCCGGCGGGCGTGCAAGTGCTGGTGCTCGGGTTGACGAGAGCCGGCGCGAGCAAGGCGACCGCGAAGGAACTGCGGACGATCGTCAGCGAACTGCCGCGGAACGTCGAGCTGTGGGCCGGCGGGCGCGGCGCTGGGCGCTACGCGCACATCCTCACCCCGCGCGGGTTGATCGTCAGCGACTACGACGCCTATCAGCAGGAGCTCGTTCGCATCGGCGGACGAGTCGCGTGACCGTCGTGACAGTCCGCGACAGGTCGTTCCCGCGGCCATCACGCCTGACGCCGTGGCCCACCCCATCGTGAGCGGGGCCATGACGGCGCTGATTGGCCTCGGCGCCATCGCGAGTGCGCTGACGCTCGTGTGGACGCTCAGCGTGAAGCGGCGGGACGCGAGCATCGCCGACGTCTGCTGGGGTCCTGGCTTCGTCGCCCTGGCCTGGTTGTACTGCATCCTCTCGCCCTCGCTGACACCCCGAGCATGGCTCGTTGCATTACTGATCACGGCCTGGGGCGCGCGCCTGTGCGTGCACATCTTTCGCCGCAACCATGGCAGAGGCGAGGATCCCCGCTATCGAGCGATGAGGGCCTCGCAGGGACCCGCGTTCTGGTGGCGCAGCCTGTTCACGGTCTTCTGGCTGCAGGGGGCGCTCCTGTGGTTCGTCGCCCTCC
>JBKJRJ010000320.1:0-4917 GCA_046594705.1 Vicinamibacterales bacterium | reverse complement strand
CACCACGGAGTTCGTGATCCCGCCACATCGCACGCTCGCGGAAATCGAGAAGATGTCGATCCTGCAGACACTGCAGCGCACCAACTGGAACAAACAGGAAGCGGCCCAGATCCTCGGTCTCTATCGGCCCACGCTCTACAGCAAGATGAAAAAGCACGAGATCGTCGACGGCGGCAAGTCAGGCGCCCGCCGGGCGGCGGGCAAGTAGCGCCAATCTCCAATCTTCAATCTCCAATCTCCAATCTCCAATCTCCAATCTTCAATCTTCATTGAGAGCCACCTCTGCTGTGCCGTGGCACGTCCCTTGATACATACAAGACGGTCGAGGGTGTCGCGCCGTTGCGCGGCGGATCTGCCAAGGAGGGCGTCGTGGAAGAACGATCGCGTGTATTGCTGGCGACCATGCTCGGAGCGGTGGCCGGCGGAGTGTGGGGCTGGTTGTACCTGACGCAGAACGGGGCGCGCATCCGCACCCAGATCGAGCCGAAGCTCGATGACTTCGTCCGGGAGCTGGGGAACGTGCGCGGCACAGTGGAGAAGGCGCGAACCGCCGCCAATGAGGGCTGGCGCTCCCTGAGCGACATCACCGGCGCAGCCGGCGCCCAGGGCCGCTGGTCGGCGTAACAGGAGGCAGAGATGGGTGATTTGAGCTCCCTGAGCGTCCCGCTGTGGATCATGGCGGTCATCAGCATGCTCCAGGCTCTGCTGGTGATCGGCATGGCCGTGGGCGGCTATCTGCTGTATGCGCGCGTCACGACCCTCATGGCGGAATTGGAAGCGCGGCAGATTGCGCCGCTGCGGGAAAAAGTCGACGCGATCCTCACCGATGTCAAGGCGGTCACCGCGCGGGTCAGCCAGCAGACCGAGCGCGTCGACCAGGCGATCACAGGCACCATCGATCGGGTGGACGACACCGCGTACCGCGTCCGCGCGGGCGTGCACGACAAGGTCAGCCAGGTGGCAGGGGTGGTTCGCGGCGTCCGCGCCGTGATCATGTCGCTGCTGCACAAAGAATCACACGCATAAACGAGGAGGACACAAGTGGCGTACGAATACGATCGTTTCGAGAGGGAAGAGGGCGGCGGTTCGTTTCTGATGGGTCTGCTCGCCGGCACCGTGCTCGGCGCGGGCCTCGGCATGCTGTTCGCCCCGAAGGCGGGCGCCGAACTCCGCTCGCAGCTCGGCACGCAGCTGGCCGATCAGACCGGCAAGCTCCGCGAAGTGGCCGACCAGGGCTACCAGCAGGCCACCGAGAAGGTGAGTCAGATCGTCGACCGCGGCCGCGAGGCGTACGACAAGGCGCGCTCCAGCGTCAGCGGCATGGCGGCGCAGGCCACGTCGGGCAGCGAGACGACCGACACCGTCGGCTCCACGAGCAAGTCGGGTGGCGCCTACGGCGCATAGCGTGACCGAGCAACAGGCGCGTCACACCGCGAATGTTGTGATGGCGGCCGCGGTCCTCGGGACCGCGGTCTTCGTCCTTCGCTCGCCGCACCTCAGGCGCCTCGCCTGGCGGTTCGCGCGCGAGTTCGCCACGGGTCCGCTTGCCGCGTGGGGCGCGGGCACCGTCCGCACGGCCTGGGACGACGCGGGAGACCGCCGGCCCGGACCCGTCCCCGGACCCGTCCCCGGGCCCCCGCAGGCGAGGTAGCGATAAACTGACGTCGTGACTCGCTCGCGCCGGCTGGCGCTCCGCGTCCTCGCCGAGGTTCGCACCACCGGTCTGGCCCTGTGGCGCGGGCTGGTTGGCGTCTACCACAGCGACGACCTCACCTTCGCGTCCTCGATCGCCTATTACGCCCTGCTCTCGCTCTTTCCCTTCCTCCTCCTCGTCTTTTCCCTCCTCGGCAGCGCCACGGCCGATCCCGCCGATCGCTCCGCGGTCCTCGGATTCATCCTCCGTTACTTCCCGAGCAAGTTCGAGTTCGTCACCACGCAGATGGACTCCGTCCAGTCGGCGCGGGTGCAGCTCGGGGTGGCGGGCAGCCTGCTCATGATCTGGGCCTCGATGGGGGTGTTCGGCGCCATCACCTCGGCGGTCAACCACGCCTGGGGCGTCGAGAAGCAGCGGAGCTACCTGAAGCACAACCTGATTTCCTTCGTCATGCTCGTCGCCGCCAGCGTGCTGCTGCTGGTGGGCCTGCTCCTGGTCAGCGCCGTGAACGTCGTCGAGGCGCGCTGGTTCGCCGTAGTCGCCGTGCGCGCGCCGCAGTTGGCGGTGCTGCACCACTTCGCCATCACGTGGGCCACCACCGCCGTCTTCATCGCCGTCGTCGGACTGATTTTTTATTTCGTGCCCAACGCGAAGGTGCGGTTCCGCGACGTCTGGGTTGGCGCGGTCGTGACGGGACTGGCGTGGCGTGGCGCGCTGGTGGGTTTCTCCTGGTACGTCAAGGACCTCACGCGGTTCAGCAACGTCCATGGATCGATCGCCGCAGTCGTGGTGTTTCTGCTGTGGATCTACATCTCTGCCGTGCTGCTGCTCTACGGCGTGGAGGTGACGGCGGCGAACGCCCGTATTCGCCGCCGCCGGCCCGACGAAATCCCGGCCGCTCCGACGCCGCGGATCTGATCACGTGCTAGGCGGTTTCCAGGCCCTTGATGGCGGGGCCGTGGATGATGCCGCCAAGCTTGTCGAACCGCGAGCCGTGACACGGGCAGTCCCAGGTTGACGCGGCCGGGTTCCATGCCACGATGCAGCCCAGGTGCGGGCAGACCGCTGAGCGGCGGTGCACCTCGCCGCGCTCGTCGCGGAACACCGCGATCTTGTGGCCCGCCTCCACGACGATGGCCCCGTGGCCGGGGGTGATCTGGTCGATGGTCGTGACGTCGCCCCGCGTGAGCCAGTCTGTGTACTGGAGCGCGACGTTGAGGTTTTCCTTGACCCACTCCACCGCCGCACCGCTGCGGATCCGCCCCGGGGCGTAGAGCTCCTCCCAGGGGTTGGGCCGCTGCTGGATCAGATCGGTGATGAGCATGCCGGCGATTGTGCCGTGCGTCATGCCCATGCCCGAGTCGCCCGTGACGATATACACATTGTCGGCGTCCAGCGGATTGCGTCCGATGAACCCGAGCCCGTCCACCGTTTCCATCACCTGCCCGGACCAGCGGAACTCGACGAGGCCGGCGGCGGGAAACCGCCCGCGCATCCAGCTCTCCAGCCGCGCGAACCGAGCCTCGGCATCCTGCGCCTGCCCGGCCTTGTGGTCCTCGCCCCCGACGATCAGGATGTCCACGGCGTCCTGGTTGTCGCCGCCCAGCTCCTGGTTGGTGGTGCGCTGGAGGCGGGCGTAATGATACGGATCTTCGGTGTCCCAGTAGAGGGAGGTGGTGATGGCGTTGGGGGCGACGCGCGCGCCGATCGCGTAGGTATGATACGGCGCCTGCTTGGTATGGATGGCCACCAGATCGTTAAAGGGAGAGTTGGTGGCCACGACGATCGCGCCGGCCGCGATGGCGTGCCCTGACGCGGTGGTGACGTGCGCCGCGTTGCCGCCGGAGACCTCGGTGGCCTGCGTGGACGAGTAGAGTTGCACGCCGCGGTGCTGCAGCACGCCGGCGAGACCGTGCAGGTACTTGAGCGGATGGAACTGCGCCTGGTTCGGGAACTGGAGACAGGCGCCGCCGTCGAAACCGGTCACCGGGGCCTTCGCGCAGCGCGTGACGTTCGCCCCGGCGGCACGTGCCGCCTCCAGTTCTTCCTCGAGCAGCGCTTCCTTCTGGTTCCTGCCGAGGCACAGATAGCCCGACACGCGCTCGAAGCGGCAATCGATGCGCTCGTCGTGACAGATCGCTTCGATGCGGTCGATGGCGCGGCTGTGGCTTTCGTAGGCGAGTTTGGCACCGTCGGGTCCATGGAGCCGAAGCATCTCCTTGAACCCGTCGTCAATCACCGATGACAGGTGCGCGGTCGTCATGGCGGTTTCGCCGCCCCCCACGTGACCGGCGTCGATGACGACGACCGAGCGTCCTTCCCGTGCAAGCAGGTAGGCGGTGGTGAGGCCCGCAATACCGGCCCCAACGACGCAGACATCGGCAGAGACGTCTTGCGTCAGCGGATCTGTCGTGACCACCGGGGTGGTAGCGACCCAGAGCGATGTGCTTTTTGGCATCGGACGGCTGGAAGCAAAAACAGCACCGTACGGCAGGACAGGGAGGTCCGAGGACGCTCCCTGCGCCTTGTGGCGGGCGTTGGTGGCGAGGCGGTTGCTCTGGCGGAATGCCGGAGCGGCGGGCCCGGCGTTGTTCTCGCCGGACGCCTTGTCTAGAGCAACCGCGATGCCATCTCTGCGGCCAGATTCAGGGCGTGTTCGGTCGGGTTTTATCGATGGCGCGCTGCCAGGTGAGTAACCGGCACCCCACAGTGAGGTCTGCGGGCCAGCCCGCCGGTGCGAACTGGACCCTGCAACTGCCAACTGTCTACTGCCTACCGTATTGCGCGAGCGTCTCGCACCGGTTGGCGACGAGCCGGCGCACCGGAATAAACAGCAGATAGGAGACGGCACACGCGACGAGGCACCAGGCGAGCAGAAAGAGGGCAGCGAGCTCGGATCGGTGCAGCAGTTTCGTTGCGGCCAACGTCAAGAGTGCGGACGGCGCGGCCGAAAGGCCGAACGCCAGCATGCCAAGCAGGGCGGCGCCCTGGTGCGCGTTACTGCCGGTGCCGATGCTGTTGAGGTCGACGGTTTTGGGGAAGATGGCCGACAGGGCGGCGGAAGCCGGCGCCAACAGGGCGAACGTCGCGATCACGGCCAGGGCGAGCGCAATCCAGAGCGCGACGCTCCCGCCAGGCAGGATCACTGCCGGCAGGATAAAGCAGAAGAGAATCGGACCCGCGATGATGAGGGCATTCCCGACCGCCTTGCCCAGCAGGAGGTCGCCGATCCGTACCGGCGACAGCATCACGCGCGTGAATCC
>JBKJRJ010000216.1:0-10127 GCA_046594705.1 Vicinamibacterales bacterium | reverse complement strand
CTTCAATCCGATCGAGCTCGCCTTCGCCAAACTCAAGGCCTTCCTCCGCGCCGCTCGGCCGCGGAGTTTCGATCACGTCTGCGATCTGATCAAGACCGCGCTGGATCTCTTCACGGCCGCCGAGTGCCGCAATTTCGTGCGGCACTGCGGATATCGCGTCGCTACGGCGTTATGAAAACTGCTCTAGTCCCCTGGAAACGTGGATCGTTGCATAAGTCCCGGGCGAGGCGCCCGGATCGCCAGGCGCGACGAGCGAGCATACCGGCCGTATGTCAGCGAGGAGTCACGCCGCGAGCCGGGGCCCCCGCCGCGCGTTTCTTGCGCGGTGGGGTGGGACGCGGGATGCCACGCCTGGGAGTTAGGCTAGGCATCACGGTTCCAGGGGACTAGCGCCGGCCGCGCTCCCTGAACGCCCGGTTGTATCCTTCGTCGAATCCCCGCCGGTACTCGATCCGGTAGGTGTCTTTCGAGCCGTAGCGGTTGTCGTAGTCGTGATCGCCGTTGCGATACCACTTGTGCCGCGCGGCGTCCGGGTACTGCCGATCGTTGACGTCGTCCAGCCCCTTCTCGTAGCCGTCCCTGGCGCCATTCTGGCGGGCGCCGTAGCTCGCGCTCCGGCCGTAGCCGCCGTAGGTCCCGTTGCCGTAGTTCCCGTTGCCGTAGTTGCCGTAGCTGCCGTCGGTGTTGGCGCCGCGACGGCTGTAGCCTTCGCGATAGCCCTGCGTGAATCCGCCGCGATAGTTGTCGCGGTAGCGGGTGCGATCGCCGAAGCTGCGGTTGTAGCCGTTCTCGCCGTCCCGGTAGTCGCGCTCGCGCTGGACGTCGACCGCGCGCCGGTCGCGCGCCGCCTGCTCACCGCGCTTCAATCCGTCGCGGTAGCCGTTCTCGAATGCGCCGCGCTGCGCGTCCGCATATTGGGCGCGGTACTCGCTTCTCCCGTAGGCGGCCGGCGTGGCAGCCCAGGCCGTTGTCTGTGCCGACGCGGTCCCCGCCGTCAGCATCAATCCCAGTGCCGAGAACATGGTCGTGGTCAGGATTCGTGAAGTCATGTGTTCGCTCCGTGCCGATCACAGGAGCAAGAGACAGACCGCAGGGACGAGAGAAATCAGGCCGGAATTCGCGCGGCGCGGCGGGGGGGTGCTCTGCGGGGGACAGCTACTGCGACCAGACGAGGACACGCGAGCCGTCGGTGTCCTTCTGGTCGAGTATGAGGGTCGGGCCGTAACGCTCGAGGTCTTCGACGGTAATCCGCATGCGGGCCAGGTCGACGTTGCCGCGGCCGATGTCGAAGCGGCCGTTGCCCTTGAGCCGGAGCAGCCAGAAGGGGAGTTCCATCCGCACGATCTTCTCGTCGCCTGAATCGAACGCCATCACGTTGAGCGTTTGCGGACGCAGGGTGCCGGCCGGGCGGTCGGTATTGGCGCGCAGGAACGTACCGTGCTCGTCGAGCTCGATGAGCGGCTGCTGTGTCGCGAAGCGCTGGCGGACGGCCTGGAAATCCTGGGTGGCGACAGCGGTGGTCATCGTCCGCACGTCGACATGGGACTTGACGAACCACAAGCCGGCGGCGGCCATCGCGATGACGCCCAGGATCCCGAAGACGACGATCCCGAGGACGATCCAGATCCACGGTTTCACTGTGCCGGCCATCGTCACCCCACGCTATCGAATCTTCTTTGCCTCGTCCACGCAGATCGGATCGTTGCTCCGGCCGCACACCGCGGCGGCTTGGGCGGCCTCGCGCCTGGCGCCGGCAGCGTCCCCCTGACGGACGGCGAGACGCGCCATCTCGAGATGCGCACGCCCCTGGACCCAGCCCATGGCATCGGGCACCAGAGCGGCCCGGAGGTCCGCGAGCGCCTCGTCGCGCCGGCCGAGCATGACCCGCGCCGCGCCCCGCTTGTAGTGCCAGAGCGCGTGTTCGCCGTGAATCTTCGTCCGCGTCTCGAGCGCCAGCATCGCCATCCCGTTCGTCAGCAGCGTGTCGGCCTCGGCCGGCCGGCCGCCACGGGTGGCCGTCGCGCCCGCTTCGAGCAGCACCAGACGGTTGCGCGGATAGCGCTTGTGCAAACCGTCCAGCACCCTCAGCGCGTCGTTGAACCTGCGCTCACGGTTGTATAGCAATACGAGTGCGAAGTCCGCATCCGTTCGATTATCTCCGCCCGCCGCGGTGGCTTCCTCGATCATCTGAAGGCCGCGCTCCTTGCCGCCGCCGAACCCGGCGACGTAGGCCATCAGGCGCATCGGCAGGGACAGGGTCGAGACGAGGTAGCGGTAGGTGCCGACGATCAGGCCGGCATCCTTGCGCCTGGGATCGAGGGCGAGCACGGTTTCGTGTTCGTCGTAGCTGCGCCGGGCGGCCCGGAACCCGGCCAGCAGCCGTCCTTCGACCGTCGCCGTGTACGACGCCTGCAGGCCCACGGCGGTCCCCAGGTCGAAGTGGGCCTGGGCGTCCTTCGGCGCCGTTGCCACGCGCTGTTCCGAGAGGTCGATCGCCGCCGCGACTTCGCGCTTGAACTCGGCGTCGAGCTCCGCGGGGGGGTTGCGCACCTCGACGGTGGCGCTGCTGAAGCTCCCCAGGTAGTGATCCACTGTCACGGCGCCGCGCCTGAACAGGATGTTCAGCCAGATGGTCGAGGCCAGGGCCCGGCGGCTCGCCGGATCCCGAGGATCGAGGGCGACCGCCCGACGCAAGAGGCGGATGGCTTCGTCGTGGTCGAGGTTATAGGTCAGTTCCGTGGCGCGGTCGCGCAGCTCGCGCGCGGTCGGTTGCGGAGCGGCGGATGCGGAAGACGCGAGCAGCAGCGCGAGCAGCACCGCCGCCAGGACTGGTCGACGCGGTGGCATGGGCATACATGATAAGGCGCAACGCGGCGAGGAACCGGCTCACGTCCCCCAATCTTCAATCTGCAATCTGCAATCTGCAGTCTGCAGTCTGCCATCCTCCCCTGTTACAAAATAAAACCCCTGCCGAGGCCGCGCGCCGAGGCTCGCTCGAACGCCAACTGCGCGGCCGCCACATCCTCGACCGCCATCCCCAGCGACTTGAATATCGTGATCTCCGCGGCGCTTCGGCGTCCCGGGAGGCGTCCGCCGCAGACATCTCCGAGCTCGCCGGCAATGTGCGACGCGTCGATCGCCCCCTCACGGATCGGGATGACGAGGTCGCCGGCTTCCGCGAGCGCGGCGACCCGCGAGTCCACGAACACGCGCGCATCGCGCACCAGCGCGGTGTCCATTTCCCGCTGATCCGGTCGGCACGCCCCCACGGCGCAGATATGCGTCCCGTCGCCAACCATGGCGCGTGACAGCACGGGCTCGCGCGACGCTGTCACGAGCGCGATCACATCGGCCCCCTCGGCAGCGGCCTGCGGTGTCGCTGCCGCGATCACCCGGCTCGAGCCGGCCAGCGGGCGCACCTCGTCGAGCAAGGCGCGCACCCGGCCGGCGTCGCGTCCCCAGACCCGCACTTCCGCGAAGGCGCGAACGCGCGTCAGCGCCTCGATGTGGCTGCGCGCCTGCACCCCTGCTCCCAGCACCGCGAGGACCCGGGCATCAGCACGGGCGAGGTGCCGGGCGGACACGGCCGACACCGCCGCCGTGCGCGCTTCGGTGATGTAGCGCCCGTCGATGACCGCCCGCAGTCCGCCGGTTTCCGGATCGTGCAGGACAATCGTCGCGAGGTGCGACGGCAGTCCCGCCGCCGCATTGTCGTGGTACACCGACACCAGTTTGGTGCCGAGGGCCGCCGGCGTCCGGATGTAGGCCGGCATCACGCCGTAAAAGCCCTGTCCGTCCCCGACGTCGACGATATGGCGCAGCGGCTGGCGGACGCCGCCACCCGAAAAGTGGTCGAGCGCCGTCGCCATCGCGGCAATCAGATCGTCCATGGAGAGGACGGCGCGGACGTCTTTCTCGGACAGCAGGAGGGGCATGGCTGCCGCACCTTAGCACACGGCCGGAGGGCCCGAATCTGCTAAACTCCCCGGTCTCCATATACCCCGGGGGGAATCCGCAATGGTCGGCCAGACGGTCGGGAAGTACCGTGTCGTCTCGCGCCTCGGTCGAGGCGGCATGGGAACGGTCTACAAGGCCGTGGACGAGACGCTCGATCGCGAAGTCGCGATCAAGTGCCTCAACCCCGACGTCGGCGACGCCGAGGTGCTCAAGCGCTTCCGCGCCGAAGCCGTCACGCTGGCGCGACTGAACCATCCCAACATCGCCACCCTGTTCGAGCTCACCGAGCACAATGGCGACCTCTTGATGGTCATGGAATTCGTGCGCGGCGAAACCTTCGACGTCGTCTCGCACCGCACCGGGCCGATGACGGTTGAGCGCGCTGCGCAGCTGTGCGGCCAGGTGTTCGACGCGCTCGGGCACGCGCACCGCGCGGGCGTGGTCCATCGCGACCTCAAGCCGGCCAACCTGATGCTGACCGAGTCCGGGCTGGTGAAGGTCATGGACTTCGGGCTGGCGCGCATGGCCGGGACCGAGCACCTCACCAACGACGGCTACATGGTGGGCACGCCCGCCTACATGTCGCCCGAGCAGGTGCTGGGATGGGAGATCGACGGGCGCGCCGACATCTACGCCATGGGCGTGGTGCTCTTCCGCCTGCTCACCGGGCAGTTGCCGTTCAAGGCCGACAGCGGCATCGCGATGGCGCACAAGCAGATCAACGACCCACCCACGCCGGTGCGTCAGCTGCGCACGGAGCTCTCGTGGGAGATCGAAGAAGTGCTCAAGTGTGCCCTGGCGAAGCCGCCGGGCGATCGCTACCAGACCGCCGAGGCGTTCAAGGCGGCGCTGAGCGCCGTGGTCTACGTGCCGGACGGACCGAGCGCCGAAGCCACGCCGACGCTGGCCATCTCCCGCGGCACCATGGTTTCCGAGCTGGAACGCCCGACACCGGCATCGCCGTCCCCGGTCACGACGGCACGGCCGGCGTCGATGACGAGTCCCTCGTCCCGTACCGCGCCGGTGCCGCCCCTCCCGGTGCCTGAGGCGCCCGTCGCCGTCGCTCCGCCGGTGCAGCCGGTGCAGCCGGTGCTCGCGGCGCGCCGCATAACCATGGCCGCCGTCGCGGTCGGCGTCATGCTCCTCATTGGACTCTCCGCGTTCTTCTTTTGGCGCTCGCGCGCGGCCCAGCCGGCCGTTACCCAAGCACCGTCGGCTCCATCCCAGGCCGCCTCGGCGCAGCCTGGCGCTGTGACCGCTTCGCCCGCCGAGTCCTCCACACCACCCGCGGCCGCCCCGTCCACGAACCCTTCGCCCTCACCCGTTAGCCGCGGGTCGGGATCGCCCACGGCGGTCGCGAAAGTGCGCGACGCCGGGGGCGGGCGTGCCACGCGTGGCGCCGCGCAGGCAAGTTCGGCTCCTGCCTTCAGTTCGGAGGCGCTGCCAGTGGTGAGTGAGCCGGTTCGCGCCGTTCGTCCCGTGCTGACGACCATGATTTTCTCCAAGATGAAGCTGCTGACCTTCGACGAGGGGAAGTCGCGCGACCGCGACGCGTCGCTGCGTCTGGGGAGCGACGGCCTGCAGGTGCTCGCCGAGCAGCGCACGGTGGTCGGGGCGTCATACGACGAGATCGTCGGGCTGTTCCACTCGCACTCGCGCGAACCGCGCTGGGTCACGCCAGACGGCACCGCGACCCCGGTCGGCAAGGCGGGGGGCAAGTTCTCGTTCTTCAAGGGAGTGCCCGACTGGATCACGGTGCGCACCAGGAAGGCGTTCATCCCCCTGCGCGTCCAGGACGAAGACCTGCCGCGCATCATCCGGGAGCTCGAAGCGCGCACCGGGACGAAGGTGGTTCGCGCGCGCTGACCGCCGGGACCCGCGTGCTAGACTCCCATTCTTCCTAGAGGAGCGCAGGCCCTGTTCACAGTCAGCTATAACGACGCCACGGGCAACGCCAACCGTGTCCAGCTCCAGGAGGGCGACACCCTCATCGGCCGCGCCACCAACTGCCACATCCTCATCAACGTGGCGAGTGTTTCCCGGCAGCATGCGCGGCTGCGGGTCACCGGCGACCGCTGCACGCTCGCCGATGCCGGCAGCAGCTTCGGCACGCAGGTGAAAGGGATCCCCGTGAAGGGGGAGGTCGAGCTGAACGCCGGCGACATCTTTCAGTGCGGCGCCGTCGTCTTTTCGCTCGAGCGGGCGATCCCGGCGTCGGAGCTGCTGACCGACGACCACCAGCTGCTCCAGGATTCGGCGTCGATCGTCCTGCGGATCGACGATGTGGCGCTCGGCGTCGTCAAAGAGCCCAAGACCGCCGCGGCCGTGCTGACGCCCGCCGCGCGACCGGTCACGCCGCCCGCGCCATCGGCGGTGCCTGCCCCGGCGACGACGCCGTCTCCGGCCACGCCGTCTCCGGCCACGCCCTTACCCTCCCCTGGCACCTTCACGGCGGGCGGGCCGGTCGTTCGGCCGCCGGAGCGACGCAAGGGCGCGGATCGACGACGAGCGCAGGTTTCCTTTCCCGGCGGCGAGCGCCGTGCCGGGCGCGATCGACGGCAGCTGCGCTTCCTGCGGCTTCTCAGTGAGATTTCCAAGACGCTGGTGGACGTGCTGCCGCTGCCGCAGGTGCTGTCCCGCGTCGTCGATCTTGTGTTCGAGGTGGTGCCGGCGGAGCGCACCTTCCTCCTGCTGCGCGATTCGGCCGACGCAGCGGTGACGGCGCGCGTGCTGCGAGCCCGTGACGGCTCGACGCCGGAGGCGACGCTCAGCCGGACCATCATCACCAAGGTCATGCGGGAGCGGATCGCCATGCTGGCGGACGACGCCCGTTACGACTCGCGGCTCGACGGCGCCGGCAGCATCCAGGCGATGGTCAACATCCGCTCGTTCATGTGCGCGCCGCTGTGGAACCGCAACGAGGTCATCGGCGTGCTCTACACCGACAACCCCAAGCAGAAGCGGTTCGGCGCGGAGGACCTCGACGTGTTCGCGGCCCTGGCAAACTACGCCGCCGTCGCGATCGAGCAGGCCCGTGTCGCCGAGCAGCTTCAGAAGGAGATGCAGAAGCGCGAGCGGCTGCAGCGCTATCACTCGCCCGCGGTCGTCAACAAGATCATCGGCGGGACGATGTCAGCCGATGCGGAGTTCGAGGCGCAGGAGCGCGACGTCACCGTCATGTTCACCGATATCGTGGGCTTCACGACACGGTCCGAGCACATGACGCCGCTCGAAGTGTCGAAGATGCTCAACTACTTCTTCACGCAGATGGCTGAGCATATCTTCGAGTTCGACGGCACGCTCGACAAGTTCATCGGCGACGCCATTCTGGCCATCTTCGGCGCTCCACTCGAGCAGGACGACCACGCCGATCGGGCGATCCAGGCGGCGCTGGCCATGCGCATCGCGCTCGCGGACATGAACCGCGACTTTCCGCATGATCCGATCCGCATCCGTCTCGCGCTCAACAGCGGGGTGGCCCTCACGGGCGATATCGGGTCGCCCCGCCGCCGCGAATTCACCGTCCTCGGCGACGTCGTCAACGCCTGCTCGCGGATCGAGTCCACGGTGTGCAAGCCCGGCCAGATCGTCTGCTCGCGCGCCACGCTGGATCGCGCCAGGAGGTCGTACAACACGACGTCACTCGGCATGGTCCGCCTGCGCGGACGTCAGTCCGAGATGGAAGTGTTCGAGATCAACTGAAGATTGGCGCCGGTCGTTCACGACCGGTTACCGTGCCCATCGCAGCGTCGCGATCCGCGGGTCGCCGGCAAACGCCGTCGTGTCGAACGACAGCCGCTGTTCCGGAAACTGGCAGAGCGCCCGCACCCCGCCGCTGTCGAAATGCAGCCGCCACGTCTGCCGCTCCAGCGGCGCGATGGCGCTGAACGCCGCGCACGTGAGGAGCGCCACGTTGACGCCGCCGGCATCGCGTGCCGAGGGATACCGAATCGCCTGCACCCCGGCCACGCGCGCGGCGTCCGCGAGTCCCTGGCACGCCTCGTACTCCGTCGGGTGCGTGTAGCGCGCGCGCTCGCGATCGAAGCGGGCCGCCGTGAGGTCGAGGCCCGTGCTCGTGTGAAAGCGCGCCTGGAAGGCCGTGTGCTCGCTGGCGTTTGCGGGCCACGGCGTCGCGGGCGACTCGGCAAAAAACAGCAGGCGGGCGAAGGTCATCTCCGCAACCGCCGTCGTCGCCGTGTGCGACGCGTAGAACACGCCGGGCGTGACCCCCGCGCGGCGAAATCGCGATCCGCGTGGATACGGCGCGCCGTACCGAAATGGCGTGGACAACAGGTAGTGAAGGTGGCGGCACTCCGGCGGGACAGGCGGTTTGCTGCGCTCGAGCAGCCCTTCCAGCCGCTCCTGCTCGGCCAGCGTATCGACGACTTTCAGAGTCGAGACCACGTGCTGCGCCTCGACCACGCGCCAGCACCGGCCGGCAAGCCGCTGCGCCTTCGTGCTGACTTTCATAAATGCGGTGGCATTCGGCCGCCGATGCATCCCGTCCCGCGGCATTGCTCGTCGGTCGAATACTCCCGGTATGCTCCCTCCTCGCGCCTTGCGGGCCGGGCGCCTCGGCGCCCTCGGTGCGTCACCGGATCCATGAAAGGCAGCAACTTAGACGCGAGCGCGGCGGGTGTCCAGATAGCCAACGACGTTGATCAGGCCAGAGAGCGATTCGATGAGCGCCCCCGGCACGCCCCCGAGCGCCACGTTGTCATTGCGCAGCCACGCGCGCGACGTCTGCTCGTCGCCCCCGGAAAGCGCGTCAAGCGAACGGAACAGCCGCAGGAACATCAGCGCGAGCTCGAACGCCTTGTCGTCGGTCTTCAGCAGGTAGGTGCCGCCGCCCATTCGCGACACGGTCGCCTCGGAGACGCCGAGGATGCGGGCGACCGACCGGTTGGGCAGGCCCAGGCGCGCTGCCGCGCGCATGGCGGCCTTGGTGACGACGACGCCGTCGGCGACTGGTTCAGGCTGTAAACGCGCGTGTGGCATTAGTTTAAGTAGTTTCCATAGAAATAATATCACGCATAACTTGCGTTAGCAAGTCACGGCGCACCGTCACCAGCCTGCGGCCATGCCGTCTTTCCGTGGATCGGATCCCGCCATGATGACGCGGGTCTTCGGGTCGATCAGGATTCCCTGGAAGCCGCCCCACACGCCCTTGCTCTGAATCAGGTTGTGGCCGCGCGCCGTCAGGCCGGCGCGCGCGTCGGCGGAGAACGCCGACTCGAGCGCGAGGCCGTTCGACGTGTGGCGGAAGCGCGGCGCTTCCCCGGCCTCCTGGATGTTCATCCCGAAGTCGATGAGGTTGGCGAGCACCTGCGCCTGCCCCTGGGCCTGCATGTCGCCGCCCATGACGCCAAACGAAACCCAGGGCGTCCCGTCCTTGAGCACCATCGCGGGGATGAGCGTGTGGAACGGCCGCTTGCCTGGCGCGATCTGGTTGGGATGCCCGGCGGTCAACGAGAACAGGCTGCCGCGGTTGTGCAGCACGATCCCGGTGTCGCCCGCCACGATGCCGGACCCGAACGTTTCATACAGTGACTGGATCAACGAGATGACATTGCCCTCGCTGTCGGCGGCGGTGAGATACACGGTGTCTCCCATGGTGATCGGATGCTCGCCGCCGTCGGGCGTGGTCCGTCCGGCCAGCGTCAGGGGCTGGTAGGCGAGTGCGGCCTTGTCGCGGCGGATTTCCTTGCGCCGCGAGGCGGCGTATTCCTTCGAGAGCATTCGCTCGACGGCGTGTGCCGGCGTGGCAGTCAGGTCGCCGATCCAGGCATCGCGATCCGCGAAGGCGATGCGCTTGGCCTCCACCAGCAGGTGCAGGTATGCCGCGCTGTTGTGTCCGAGGGACGTGAGATCGTAGCCCTCCATCAAATTGAGCATCTCGAGCGTCGCAACGCCCTGCGTGTTGGGCGGCAGTTCGAGCACCTGGTAGCCGCGATAGGTGGTGGAGAGGGGCTCGATCCAGTCCGAGCGATGGTTGGCCAGATCCTGGGCGGTCAGCAGGCCCTTCCGCCGCTGAATTTCCTCACCGATCGCCCTGGCGATGGGCCCTTTGTAGAACGCATCGCGACCACCCTTGGCAATCAGTTCGAGTGAGGCTGCGAGCGCCGGGTTGCGCATGACGTCGCCGGGCGCCGGCGCCTTGCCATTGGTCA
>JBKJRJ010000410.1:0-14770 GCA_046594705.1 Vicinamibacterales bacterium | reverse complement strand
GTCGGCTTCGTGGCCGATGAAGAGCGGGTAGGTATCGACCAGCGTCGCGCCCTCCTGAGCGACGCGCAACCGGATGCGCTTGTTGACCTCGACAATCGCCTCCTTCGCGATGCGGCGATCCCGGGAGCCCACCGCGACGGATCCTGGCGGGGTCAGTGTGCTGACGAACACATACTTCACCCCAACCGGCGATTCCTTCGTCTCGCGAATGCAATCCCGCACCCCGAATTCGACGTCGGTGATTGCCATCGTACACGCCGGCGTGCCAGCCTGTCCGGTCTCGCACGGATTGGTCAGGTTGTTGTAGCCACTCAATAACAGCACCGCGCCTGGGCGCACTTCGGAGAGGTGCTTGGCGAGGCGATCGAGGGTGGTTTCCACTCGCTGGCCGTTCACGCCGCGATTGATCACGGACACCCGCTGGCCCGGATAGTTGGTGTCCAACAATGTCTGCAGCTTGGTCGGGTAGGCGTTCGGGGGATCGACAAAGGACGGCAGCGGGAGGGCATTTTCCCCCTCCGTGAAGCTGTCGCCGACACTCAGGAACGTCGTCACGGCCAGCGACACCCCGGTCAGCGTGACCCGGAACGAGCAGGTGGCCTGCCGGCCGACCGCGTCGGCCGCCGTGCAATTGACGGTCGAGGTGCCAAGCGAAAAGAGTGCGCCCGACGGCTGCGCGCACGAGGTGGTCACCGGGGCGGTGCCGC
This sequence comes from Vicinamibacterales bacterium, assembly GCA_046594705.1. Taxonomy (GTDB): domain Bacteria; phylum Acidobacteriota; class Vicinamibacteria; order Vicinamibacterales; family 2-12-FULL-66-21; genus JAICSD01. The sequence continues at coordinate 14,063 of JBKJRJ010000410.1, read as the reverse complement.
CGGTCACCGTCGGCGCGGGGTAGGTGACCCCCTGCGAACTGCCGGTGATACCGCGAACCGAGAGGTCGGCGGGGCAGGCAATCTGCGGAGGATTGGCGACCGGGGTGGGCGGGGTCCCCGGCCCGCCGCCGCACGCGGCGACCAGCATCACCAGGGACACCCCGCACGTTCGCAGCGTGCGGCTGTTCGAGCGGATCATTTTGATGTTGAAAGTGTAACCGAAAACGAATATTCTCTTAGAAATCTTGTCGAAAGTCACAGCCCCCGCGCGGCTGGCCCCGCGCCGCGGACGGCCCCGCAAGTTTACCGCACCCTCGCGTCCTCTCACGGTCACGCTCCCCGAGCACGTCATCGTCGCCTTGTCGGCGCTCGATCCGGACGTCAGCCGCGCGATTGTCAGGCTGGCGCAGCCCATGCTGGCGGACCGGCCGCATCCCCCGGCTGAACTCGCCACGTTCGGGCGGCATTCGGTGATCGTCGTGAGTCCGAGCCGTTCCCTCGAAAAGCGCACGGGAGTCGAACTCCTGCATCTACCTGACGGCCGGGCTCTGATCTCGTTCGATCAACCCCTGACCATTGCCGAGCTGGAGCTGCTCCTCGAGGACGGGCTCGAGGATCGAAGCCTGCCGCCGCTGGATCGCGAGATCTTCGAGGCCATCGGCTCCATTCTCAAATCCGCGAGACGCTCCAACAACGTTGATCTGCTCCAGCGAGCCGTCATTGTGCTCGAAACCCGCCGCCCAGCGGCGTCACCATGCCCCGCGGCGTCTCTACGGAGGATAAGCAAGTGAACAACCGGATTCTCTACCTCTCCGCCCTGGTGGCCGTCACGGCCACAACGCTCGTGGCCTGCAGCGACAAAAAGAACCCGACGACGCCCACCCCGCCGCCGGTGGCGTCGGCGACCCTGTCGGCGCCCAAGCTGGATTCGCCCGCGCTCAACGAGCAGCTCGGCACGCTGCGGCCGACCCTGACGGTCCAGAATGCCACCTCCGACCAGCCCTCGGGGACGCGGACCTACGACTTCCAGGTGTCCGACACAACGGCGTTCACCAACGCCACGACTTCGTCGGAAATCGCGGGCTTCAACGTGCAGGTTGGCAAGGCGGGTGTGGCGGAAGGCTCCGGCGGCAAAACCGGTTTCACCCTCGAAGCGGATCTGCAGCCGACGACGGTGTTTTACTGGCGCGTGCGGGCGGTCCAGGGGACGGCGACAGGCCCGTGGTCTGAAACCTTCCGGTTCAAGTCGAAGCTGGTGGGCTTCAACCGGCCCGGCGAGCTCTACGACCCCCTCATCCACGGTGAAACCGTCGGAACGGCCGTCGGTTCCACGACGTTCCTGCCCGGCAAAGGCCTGCAGCTCAATCCCGGCGCCGGCGGGGCCATCGGTTACGTGAGGTATGTGCTGCCCCAGACCATCTCGAGCGGCGAGTTTTCGATGGATGTGGAGGGACTGAGAGCGAACAACTCCGGCGACAAGGCGAAAGTGTTCGGGATGCAGGAAGGGCCGGACGATTCCGATTTCGTCACGAACCGCTACCGCGTCGATATCCAGTATCGCGGGATCAACGGCGTGCCCCCCAACGCTATCCAGTTCCGCGTGCTCTATGGCTCAGCCACCGACACCAGCGTCCGATACGAGCCGGACACCGCGAAACGCAATGCGTCGGTGGTGCTCCTGAATCCCTCGACGAAGTATTACTGGAAGGCGACATGGGGGAGCGTGTTCAATCTCCTCATGCGCGAGGGCGGTGCCGCCGGCTCGGGCCCCACGCTCTATAACTTCGGCGTGCCGACCCCGAAGGGCGCGTATCTGCCCAACCCGCACTACGCGTATCTCGGCGCGCCGCCCGCGAGGAGCGGACCAGAAGCGGCGTCGATTCCCGGCGCGACCTACAGCAACGTCTGGCTGAGCAGCAAGCCGCGGCCCGAGACGCTCGGCAGCGCGCTGCGGTAGGGCAGCGCGCTACCTCGTCCGGCGCGCGGCGACGAACGTCTGGCCGAGCCAATACGGCACCTGGGCGCGTCCAATGCCCAGGGGCCGTATCAGCGCCCGCGCCACCCTCGAGAGGGCGCCGCTCAGGATCGACCCGCGGAACAGGATGTAATCCAGTTCGAGCCGCTGGTAATGCGGACGGACGATCCCGACCTCGAAGCCGGTCGCCTCCAGCAGTCGCCGCATCGTGGTTCGGTCGAAGTACCACAGGTGCACGGATGTCAGGAACAGCCAGTTGCGCCCCAGCGCCCTGGCGATCCAGCTGCCGATATCCGGGTAGTTCACGATCAGCAGCCCGCCGGGCTTCAGAAGTTCGCGGCATCGGTCGAGGACGTCCCGCGGATTCGGCGTGTGCTCGATGACATCCCACAGCGTCACGACGTCGAAACTGCCCACCGCGTAGTCCTGATCGAACACGCTGCCCTGGCGGATGCGAATGCCGTAGTGCCGCGCCCCCCACTCGCCAAGCCACCGGTTCGGCTCGCACCCTTCGGCGTCCCATCCCCGTCGCGACGCCGCCGCGACGAAGGCCCCGGCCGCGGTGCCGATGTCGAGCAGCTTTCGGCCCTCTCCCGCCAGGCGCTCGATGTGAACGAGTGACGCCGTAAAGGTGCGCTCGCGCGCCGCCAGCTGCGAGACATAGGTCTCGTCCTCGCCTTCGGCATAGCTCGAAAAAATGAGGTCGGCGGGGAGGCGCGGATTCACGTAATGGAGGCCGCACCCGCGGCACTTGACCAGCCGATCGACCAGCAGCTCGTCGCCAGACGAGCGAAATGTCCGCACCAGGTCCACGTCAGGCTCGCGATCGTCGCGCGCTTCGTAGACCACGTCGAAGTCGTCGGCTCCGCAGAGGGCGCAGGCCACCGACTCGCGCAGATCGTTCGGCGCCGCCTGGCTCATCACATCACCCGGTAGATCTGCACGCTGGCGTTCGTGAACACGCGCTGAAACCGGTCCGGGTGGGCGTCGAACTTGCGCACCCCTTCGGGGTAGGCCGCGACGTCGTCGCGGTCGACATACAGATAGTCGAGCCGAAGGCGGCGTGCGATGCCGGCGGCTTCCTCGATATTGGCCGTGGCATACAGGGTGCGCACCAGTTCGGACCGCTCCTGGTATTCGGGCTGCGGCAGCAGCGAGATCGGCAGGCCCGCCGCCATGCGCCGGCCCGCGAACGACGGGATCAACGTCCAGTGCTCGCGCCCGCGCAGCATGGGTTCCATCTGGACGATGGCGTCCTCCGGGGTGTTGGCGCGAAGCCAGCGAAAGGCTTCCTGCTGCGCCGCGGTCACCACGATGGTCCAGCGGAACTCCGCGGCCCGGCGCTGGTTCGAAATGTCGTGCGCGTTCCAAATGTCCACCAGCGTCGTCGGCAAACCGGCGATCAGGATCACCGTTGCGAGCAGAGCGGCGGGGACGGTGCGCATCCTGGCGAACGTGCACGCCAGCAGGATCGGGATCGAGACGAGCAGAATCTGTCCGGCGCGAAAGCCGACCCAGGAGGCTTCGGAGATTCTGACGAAGTAGAGCAAGCCGAGCCCCAGCACGATGCCGGCGATGCCGATGGTGACGGGCCGCGGATATGTCCGGAAGGCGCGCCAGCCGGCGATGGCGGGCACGAGTATTGGACCGAGCGAGAGCAGCAGCGTCACGACCGGGCTCTGCCGTGAGAATCCACTGAGCCCTATGCTGAGTGCCGATCCGGCGCCTTCCATCACGCGGCTGGCCGCGCCCCAGCCGACGGCGAGGACGACCGGCACCGCCGCGACCAGGTGGAGCGGAACGAGCCGCCAGCCTTGCGGCTGCCTCAGGGCGTCAACGCAGATGCAGACGCCGTATACCGCCGAACAGACGACTCCCAGCAGCGGGTTCATCGTCGTCGCCAGGCCCAGGGCGAGGCCGGCGCCTGCGATGGCGGGGACCCGGGTTCGCGCTCCCGCGAGCGCGGCCACCAGCAGGCCGACGAGCCCCAGGGCGATCGCCGTCGTGTGCTGGGGCGTGTACCACAACGAGCGCGGGATGTTGTCGATCCGCAGGCCGCCGAAACGCCAGGCGGTGACGGCGTCGACGTTGATGTTGAGCAGTGCCGCCAGGGGCTGGCTCTCTCTCATGAGGGTCGCGATTTCGTAGATGCCCTCGGCGCTCGCGGCGACTACGGCGAGCGCCACCGCGACAGCCGCTGGGCCGGGGCGAGGAACGGCTGTTCGCACGAGCAGGAACAACGCGCCCATCATCAACACGCCGTTCAGCACGGCATTGGCTTTCAGGCACGCCTCGACGTCTCGCAATGGCGGCGGCGAGGCGGTTTTCGCCACCGTGGCCGGTAGCAGGAAGTAGGTCCAGTAATAGTTCATGGCCTGGGACGCCATGTACGGATTGCGCGGCGGCTGCCAGAACTTGCCCAGCTCGTAGGCGAGGGCGGCGTGCCACACGAAGTCGGCCGTGAAGTAGGCGCGGTAGTAACGATTGCCCTCGGCATCGGCGCGTCCAAGGTTGGCGTAGGGAGGTCCCATGACCGCCGGCACGAGGAGGAGGACGAGGAGCAGGCTCCGTGTATCGGCGCCCGACCATACGGGCATGTCGACCGCCGGATGCGGCCGAAGCGCGCGCGCGACGGCAAGCGTGGCGCAGGCGAGCGCCGCCCAGGCGACCATGGCGAGGACGCCGGAAGCATGACCGGACACGATCACCGCCCACAGGGTCAGCTGCGTCAGGCCGTATCCGAGCAGCGCACCCGCAATCCAGCCGGCGCCATGGCGCCGCCCGAAGAGTGCGAAGCCGAGGGGAAGACCGGGCGCAACCGCGAGCGCATGGAGCGGCAGGTAGAGCAGGCCCGCGACACCGGAGGAAAGCCAGAGGACGGCGGCGAGACACGCGGCGAACGTGAGGCCGAGCAACGGGATCGTAATTCTGGAATCAACCACGCGGGAAAAAGATTGTACCAGAAGAGGGCGTGCCATAATTGCCCGTGTCTTCGACCAGTGGAGAGCGCGCCGCGACGCTCAGCGTCGTGCTCTTCTCGGGCGGCCGCGGCTCCGGCGCGCTCACGGAACAGCTCGTGGCTCGCGCGGGGGTCTCGCTCACGGTCGCGATCAATGGATACGACGATGGCGCTTCGACCGGCGAAGTGCGGCGCTTTCTCGGCGACACGCTTGGTCCTTCCGACTTCCGCAAGAACGCGTCCCGTCTGGCGGCCGAGCTCCACAGCTGCGTGCCCGCGCTAATCGAGCTGCTCGACAGCCGGCTGCCGGCGGGCATCTCGACCGCGGATGCCGTCGCCTACCTCACGCGGATGGCGGCCGAACCTACGCACGACCGGCGCGTGGCGGATTGGCTCACCGCCTTTGTCGAGGAGCACGCCCGGTCCGGCAGACCGTTCGCGTTCGGGGACTGCAGTATCGGCAACCTCGTCTTCGCCGGCGCATTTCTGCGCGCGGGGCGTGCCTTCAACCGCGCGGTCGATGACTACGCCGCCCTGCTCGGCCTGCCGGCCGGGCTGGTTGAAAACGTGACGAGCGGAAGCGACGCCTGGCTGGTGGCCCTCAGTGCGAGCGGATCGCTGCTGCGGAGCGAGGAGGCGATCGTGGACGCCAGGACGCAGAACACGATCCACGGCATCTACCTGATCGATCGGCCGCTGACGGAGGCGGACGCCGCCGCGCTCTCGGCGCTCGGCCCCGACGCGGCGGCGCGGGAGTTGGAGAGCCGGCAGCCTCCGCTGTCGCTCAATCCGCGGCTGGCGGCGACGATCGCTTCGGCCGACGTCATCATCTACGCGCCGGGAACCCAGCATTCGAGCCTGTTCCCGTCCTACATGACGCCCGGTCTGTCGGACGCCATCGCCGCGAATCTCCGGGCCATCAAACTGCTCGTCACCAACATCCAGACCGATGCGGAGATCACGGGAAGCACCGCCGTCGACCTGATCGATCGCGCGTTGTATTACCTGAAGGACCGCAGCCGGCAGACCATCCCGACGCCGTGCCTCATCACGCACTACCTGATGAACGAGCCCGGTCGCACCGAGGCGTCGCCCTACGTGCCGCTGGGACCCGTCGACATGATCGAAGACCCGCGCCTCGTGCGGATCGGCGACTACGAGGACGGCGTGACGGGGCGTCACGACGCGGCGAGGGTCCTGGAACCGTTCCTGGACGCGCTCGCCGCCCCGCGACGCCCATACCGCATGGCTGTGCTGTTGTACGATGCGGGGTCGTTGAACAAGGTGACGCAGACGCTGCTCGAACTGGTGCGCGGCGGCGCGGCGGCGCTGCCGCTCGAGATGAGCGTGTTCTGCCTGGTGACCGGCGAACTCGACCCGGCGTTCGTCGCGCGGCTGCCGTTCGCCGTTCGCACCGTGCCCGACGCCCACGCGTTTCTCGACATCGTCCGCGCTGGCAGCTTCGACTACGTCGGCCTGTTCGAGTCGTCGGGCATGTACCGCGGCGAGGATCTGCTGGCGCTCGCGTCACACCTGACGGTGGGGCGGCTCGACGCCGTATGGGGCAGCCGGCGGTTGTCGGTCCGCGACATCCACGAGTCCTACCGCCTGCGCTACAAGACCAACGTCCTGCTCGGCGCCATCAGTTACACCGGAAGCCACCTGCTCAGCCTGGCGTATCTCGTGCTGTATGGCCGTTATATCTCGGACACGCTGTCGGCCGTCCGGGCGGTCCGCGCTACGGACGCCCTCGAGGCCGGCATCGATCTGACGCACCAGCGCGTCAACCAGCACCTGTTGGCGCGGTTACTCCGGCGGCGCGCGGAGGTGCTGGAATTGCCTGTGCAGTTCGTGCCGATGTCACCCGAAAAAGTGAAACGCACCAGCGCGCTTGACGGACTTCGGTCGCTCTTGACGATTATTGCCCTGCGCCTGGCGCCCGCGACGCCGGCCCCCGGCGGGAGCGGGTAGATGCCCAGACTCCTGATCATTCCGGCGGCCGGCCGCGGGTCGCGCCTCGGCGCCGCGCAACCCAAACCGCTGGTCCACGTCAACGGACGCCCGATGCTGGATCATCTGGCCGATCTGTACGGGCCGTTCGTCGATCATCTCGTCGTCATCGCCCATCCGTCGTTCGCGGCTGACATCGTCGCCTGGGGGCAGCCGCGAGGAGGCGTGTCGGTGGTGTTGCAGGTGGAGCCGACGGGGATGCTCGACGCCATTCTGGCGGCCGCTCCGGTCGTCGCCGAACGTCGGCCCGACGCCGTCTGGATCACGTGGGCGGACCAGGTGGGCGTGCTGCCGGCCACCGTGCGCCGTCTCGCGGATGTCGAACTGGGCCCGCCGGCGCCCGCGCTGGCGCTGCCGACCGTCGAACGCCGGAATCCCTATATCCATTTCGCGCGCGACGCGGCCGGCCGCCTCAATCGGCTCCTGCAGCACCGCGAAGGGGACGCGATGCCGGAGGTAGGCGAGAGCGACCTGGGGTTGTTCGCCATGGCCCGCACGACGTTCGAGCAGGATTTGACGGACTACGCGCGCGACGTGGCTCCGGGCAAGGAGACCGGCGAGCGGAACTTCGTGCCCTTCGTGCCGTGGCTGGCGCAGCGAAAGACGGTGGCGACCTTTCCGTGCACCGACCCGATGGAAGCGGTTGGCATCAACACGCCGGACGAACTGCGGCAGGTCGAAGCATGGCTGGGCGCCCGCGCATGAAGACGTTGTCGGTGGTCATCCCCGCCTACAACGAGGCGCGCTTCATCGGCGCGCTCCTCGAGAAGATCAAGGCCGTCGATCTGGGGCCGCTCGGCTACGACATGGAGCTGATTGTGGTGGACGACTGCTCGAAAGACCGGACCGCGGCGATCGTGTCCGCGGCGCCTGGCGTGCGCCTGATCAGGATGGCGAAGAACGGCGGCAAGGGCAGGGCCGTACGTGCCGGCATCGAGGCAGCCACCGGCGATCTGCTGATCATCCAGGACGCCGATCTGGAGTACGACCCGCAGGACTACATCCCGATGATGCGCGCGCTGCTCGACGGCGGCGCGGGCGCCGACATTGTCTACGGCAGCCGGTATCTCAGACGCGGCCGCCACGAGAACCAGTCACTCGCCGCCTACCTGGGCGGACGCAGCCTGAGCGTGGTGGGGTGGTTGTTCACCGGAACCTTCCTGACCGACACCGTGACCGCCTTCAAACTGTTCAGGCGCGCCGAGATCGCCGCGCTGCCGCTCGAGACCGGCGGCTTCGAGCTGGATCACGAACTGACGTCCCGGATGCTGGCGCGGGGAAAAACGATTGTCGAAGTGCCGATCAGTTACTACCCGAGGAGCCGCGAGGAAGGGAAGAAGATCGGTCCGCGAGACTGGTTCATTGCGGTACGGACGTTCTGGCGGTATCGCAAGGGGTGAGGCGCGAGGGCGGGGGCGGCAGGCTACTGCACCCGATAGATCGACACTTCGCCGTTCTTGAACGCCGGCGCGAAGCGCTGAGGCGCCGCGTCGAATTTGGCCACTCCGGCGGGATACGCCGCCCGCTCGACCTTGTCCACCCACACGTAATCGATCCGCAGCGACCGCGCAATGGCCCACGCTTCATCGGCTCGGTCGGTCGCATACATCGTCTTCACGTGAGCCGACCTCTCGGCGTACTCCGTGCCGCCCGCCGTGCCGCCCAGTAGTGAAATCGGCTGACCCGCCGCCATACGCCGCTGCGCGAAGCTGGGAATCAGGCTCCAGGCCTGGCGCCCCCGCGCGAGAGGCTCCATCTGGACGATGGCCGTCACCGGCGTTGCCCGGCGCAGCCACTCGAGCCCCTCGTGTTCATCGCGCGTCACCGTCATCGTCCACGGGCCGATCGGGCTCTCGGAGAAGTTGGCGATGTCCTGGGCGTTGTAGGCGTCGATGATGGTGGTCGGCGCGCCGACGAGCAGCGCGAGACTGGCCGCGATGATGGCGATCCGCCGTCGGGTGCCAGAGGCCACGAAGCCTCGCGCGATCAGCACCGGGACGGCGACCAGCAGCATCTGGCCTGCCCGAAAGCCGACCCACGACGCGTCGACACTGAGGCGGACGAAGAAGAGCAGCCCGAGCGATGACAGGGCCAGCAGGAGGGCCGCGGTCGGCCATCGAGCTGCCGCCTGACGGCTGCCGCCCGTCCCATCGCTGCTGTGGCGCCCGCCTTGAAAAGGCAGGAAACCCACCAGGAGACCCACCAAGGCAGGCGCGAGGGCCGGCCCCAGCGAGAGCATCAGGTTTGGCAGGCTGGTATGCCTCGCCTCCTCGAGCCGGCCAAGCTGCAGGGCCGAGCCGCCGCCGTCCACCATCTGGTTCGCGGCGCACCAGGCCAGGGCCAGGATCACGGGCACCACGGCGAGCGAGTGCCGGAAAATCCGGCCCACGACCTCGCCCGAGCGCGCGGCGTCGAGCACGACCGCTCCGCCCCACACGAGCGAGAAGACTCCGCCGACGAAGGGGTTCATCATCGCCGACCCTGCCAGCGCCAGTCCGGCGACGGCGATGGCGCCGGCCGGTGCCGCACTCCCGGCGGCGTTGACCACGGCGAGCGCGACGAGTCCGAGCGCATACGCCATCGAATGTTGCGGCACCCACCAGAAGCATCGCTGCAGCCCATCGATGCGGAGCCCCAGGAACCACCAGTTGCTGAGCGCGTCGACGTTGAGATGCCGGACCTCGGCGAGCGGCACACCGCGCGCCCAGAATCGCCAGAGCGCAAACGATCCTTCCGCGCTCGACGCCACGATCGTCAGGACCACCCCGGCGGCGATCGGCCAGGCGCGCGGCAGCGCCGACCAGGCGCAGACGAAGATCGCCGACACGAACATCAGCGCGGTGGCGATCGCGTTGACCGTGAGAAACGTCTCGACGTGCACCAGGTTGCCAGGCCGCGCGCCGGCCGCCGCCGCCGGGAGCAGGAAATAGGTCCAGTAGTAGTGAATCGGACGGTGCGCCAGGTAGGGGTTTCTCGGGGGCGCGGCGAACTTCGCGAGCTCGGCGGTGAGCGCCGTGTGCCACACGAAGTCGGCAGTGAAGTAGGCCCGATAGAAGCGATGGCCCGACGCGTCGGTGGCGCCCACGCGCATGAACGGCGGGACGGCGATCGCCAGGGTCAGCACCAGAACGCTGGCGAGCGCCGCCGTATCACGTCGGGTCCAGCGGGGCAGCGCCACGCTGGGTGCCGTGAGTCCGCGCACCGCCAGCCGCGCGATGGCCGTCACGACGAGCCAGGCGACCACGAACCAGAAAGTCGTCGGGACCCCCAGGCGGATGGGCGCCCAGATTGCGAGCGCCGTCAGGGCATATCCCAACAACCCGCCGGCGATCCATCCCGCCGCCTGCCGGCGCCCGAACAGCGCGAACCCCAGTGGCAGCCCCGGGAGCAGCGCGAGGAGATAGACCGCCCCATACATGAGCCCCGACGTCATCGCCGTGGTCCGCGTAATCCGCGGCTCGTCGTTCCGCGTATGCCGCGGCCGTCACCGAGAGCGTAGAGCAACCCGCCCGGCAGCGTCCCGATAATCCCCAGCACCAGGAACAACACGGACATCGCAAAAACCTGGGGAGCTGGCGCGCCCAGAGGCACGAACAGCCAGGCGAACGCCGCCTGTGTCGTCCCGATGCCATTGACGCTGATCGGCAGCTGCATGATGAGCACGATAACCGGGATCACGGCGAAGTAGAGGGTCAGCGGCAGCTCGACTCCGAGCGCCTGGCCCAGGCACCAGGCCTGCAGCACGCGGATCACCTGCACGACGACCGACATCACGATCACCCGCGCCAGCGCCCTGTGGTGGGTGGCGTAGCGGCGCACGGCGTCGGTGAGAGCAGCGGTGACGCGGTGGAGCACGCTCAGCGGAATCACGGCCGCCGCCGCCCGCACTGCCGTGGCGGCGCGCTCGCTGAAGATCGCCGCGGCCGCGACCGCGCAGACCGCGAAGAGCAGCCCGAGCCAGGCCATCAGCTCGCCGCGCGCCGCCATCCCGCGTGTGAAGGGGAGCGCTGCGGCGCCGACGATCGCGACCGACAGCACGCCGAGCGCGCGGTCCATCAGCACCGACGCCGTGGACTCCGCCAGGTGCACGTCATACCGCGACAGCGCCAAGGCGCGGTAGAGGTCGGACGCGACGCTCGGCACGAAGTTACTGACGAAGGAGCTGGTGAAGAAGACCCGCAGCACGACCCCCAGCGGCGGGCGAGTGCCTGGCGAGAGCGCCACGAGCAGATCCATCCATCGCATCGCCATCAGCGACCGGTCGACCAGGACCAGCGCCAGCGCCGCGAGCAGCCATCGCAGGTCGGCGCCGGCGGCGGCCGCGATGATCTCCGAGGGATGCGAGAGGTAGAGGACGACCGCCGTCAGGACGACGGCCACGGCGATGCGAAAGAAGCGACTCAAGAGGGAAGGCAGCGGGCCGTCGGCCGTCTCCCTGCTACCTTCATCCTAGCGCCCGACCGGCTCCGGCAGCGTCTCGAGGTGCCGGGTCGTGTCCTTCTTGACCTGGTACGCGCGCTTCAGGAACTTCGCGTAAGGGAAGAACTGCTTCATCGCGCCGACGTTCACCTGGCAGGGGCTCAGGCAGGTGGGGCAGACCTCGTCCTTGATGTGCTGCCGGTGCAGCAGGTTCTCGGCCTTGAAGTAGAGGGCTTCCGCCGCGTCATCGAGGACGTTGCCGATCTTCTGCGAGTTTTCGCAGTAGTGGAGGTCACCGTTCGGGTTGAGCAGCAGTCCCTGGCTCTGGAACGGGCAAGGCATCGTCCGCTTGTAGCCGTTCGTGATCATGTCGGCGTAGTGCAGGTACATGAACGACTGACCGCTCAGCACGGACTCTTCCCTGACGCGGTCGAGGAAGAACCGCCGCATGAAGTCCTCCTCCCGCGCGTGGAACCCGATGCTCTCCTTCAGGTCGCCGTTGTGGAGCATCGCGTCGGTGAAGCGGAGCATGTTGAACACGACGTCGAGCCCCTTGGCGCGGGCCCAGGTCAGGATGTTTTCGGCGTCCTCGAGGTTCTTCGCGAAAATCGTGGAGGCGATGCCGAATTGGAAATTGGGGAATTCCTTCGCGAGCGCCTGCATCGCATCGATCGTCTTCGACGCCTTGTCGAAGCCGTTCTTGACGGCGCGGACCTGGTTGTGCACGTCGCCGATGCCGTCCAGCGAGACGCGGATGCTGATCAGCAGATCCTTCTCCGCGCAGAACTTGACGATGCGCGTGAGCATGGGGATGGCGCGCGCCGGCGTCAGGCCCGTCGTGTTGATGCCAATCTTGCGCAGGCGGGGGAGATGCTTCTGAAACAGCTCGACCATCTCGGGCAGATCGAGGCGGGTGGTCGGCTCGCCACCAGAGATATTGAGGTTCTCGACCGCACCCCAGAACGGGCTGTTCAGGACCGGCTCGAGTTGGGGGAGCGTCATGTCCGACGGGCGATCGCCCCACTTCCAGTTGTTGCACATCGTGCACTTGGCGTCGCACACCCAGGTGCAGTTATAGATGAGCACCGTTGGACGGATGGGATGGACCTTCGCGCTAATGAAGGTATTGACGAGGTCGCGGGGGACCCCGGCGGCGGCCTTCGCGATGTACTGCAGCCGGAAACTGTTGCTGGACACGGAGTTGCCCTATTGTACAAGGCAAAAGGCAGAAGGCCAAGGGCAGAATGACCTGCCCTTGACCTCCTACCTTTGCCTTGATGTCCTTTATCCCGTTATTGCGGGAAGGTGGGCCTGGGCCCCGCCCCCAGCCAGACGTTCTTGACGATGATGCGCGGAACGCTCCCGTCGCTCTCGCCAGCGCGTCCTGTTGGGCTGCCGACGTAGGCCACCATCGGGTTCGGCTCGTACTCGCGCGGCGCGCTGCCGGTCGAGACCGTGTGGTCGTACCTCGTCTTGCCCGTATCGGTGTCGACGACCCGCACGCGCGCCTGCCCGAGCCTCCATGATGCGGTCCAGAGGTACCAGTGAGTCACGTCGTAATCAAGCGTGACCCGGGCGCCATCGAAGATGCGGCTCTGGCTGTTCCCGGTAATGATGCGAAACGTCGTGGCCCCCGGGCTGACGTAGCCACTGCCGCGCTTCTCGATCGTGAACCGGAAACGGTTCGTCGTGATGTCGGAGAACCCTTCCTGCATCGACATGATCTTGCTTTTGTCGCCGGGAGCGCTCGTCTTGATATTCTTGACCAGCATCGAGAATTCACCCGCGCGAACCGTCTGGTCCATGACGTAACGGATGCTGCTGTTCTGATCGTTGATGGTCGCGCCTTCGCTCCCAAAGGTCACGTTGCCGATGGCAGCTCCTACCGTGCGGCCGATCGTCAGCGGGTCGCGCAGTTCGCCGTTGCGCAGGAAGGCACCCACGGGACTTTTGAAGCTCGCGTCGGACGACCAGGAGCCGAGGGCGCCCTGGTAGACGGCCCGCACCCGCCACGTGTAATCGGTGTCGGGATTCAAGGAGCTCGCCGGAGCCTGGTGAGTCACGTTGCTGCCGCTGCCGACGCCGCCGGTCGCACCGGAGTCGTAGACGACGGTCGTCCCGCTCCGCACCTGGAACTGATAGGACAGCGGCACATCCTGGAATTTCCCTGTCGCCTTCGAGGCGGTCAGCGTCACGGGGTCGGTGACCTGGGTGCCGCCGGTCGGCGATACCGTACCGGGCGTGGTGGCTTTCAGCGTCGAGCCGTCGGCGTTCGCCGCGGTGTCGGGCTGCGTGGTGGCGGACGGGGAGAGCGGCGTCGGCGTCGATTTACTGCAAGCAACCGCCACGGCAAGGATGCCGGCGGCGGTACACAGAAGGGCCTTTCGATTCATCTATGGAACTCCGGGAAACTTGTAGCCAATACAGAGGTTACGGGTGCCCATGGTAACACGGAATTGCCTAGTTTGGCGTGTTTCGCGTGTTACCATATCGCCATCTTGCCGGGACCGCTCGCGTGACCGGCTCTAGCCCCGAAACAGGAGACGTGGACTTTGAAGATAACGACAGCAGGCATTCTGGCTCTCTGTGTGTGCGGCGCGCCGCAGGTGGCCACCGCGCAAACGATGCAGTGGACCGACAAGGGTTATGTGGGCGTGAACGGCGGCGTCCAGGCCGGCTCACACGATCTCAGCGCAAGCG
>JBKJRJ010000350.1:0-8417 GCA_046594705.1 Vicinamibacterales bacterium | reverse complement strand
GCCACCGCGGTGGCGCACGCCCAGGACCGGAACAAATCCAAAGAACAGACCGCGTTCGGCATCAAGGTCGCTCAGAACCAGCTCTGGAACGAGGCGCTCTACCGCTGGCAGAAGGCGACCGAGCTGGATCCGACCTACGCGGCGGCGTGGAACAACCTGGCGATCGCGTACGAACACGAGGGGAAATTCGAGGACGCGCGGAAGGCCTACGAGAAGGCGCTTCAGCTGGAACCGAAGAACCTCATGATCAGGCAAAACTACGATCTGTTCAAAGAAATCAATGACCGCACGAAACGCCGCGCTGGCAAGTAGCCTCGTTCTGACGGGCAGCCTCGCGCTGGCGGGCTGCGCCGGTTTCTACGAGATCCCGATCGAGACGCCGATCCAGGCGAAAATGGACGTGTCCGCGTTCCAGCGCGTCCTGGTCGCCGGATTCATCAGCGGGGGCGCCGACGATGTCGACGCCAACCTGGAAACGGTGCGTCTCCTCCGCAGCCAGCTGCGCTCCAAATCCCAGCTGCGCGTGATCGAGGCCGAAGTGCTGCCGCTCGCGGAAATCGCCGCCGTCGAAAGCGAGGCCGCGCGCGACACCGGCGCCACCATCACCACGAGGTCGACCGGCGTCACGCCGATCTCGCCGGTACCGACCGCCGACATGGCACGGCAGCCTGATGCCACGGCCAAGCCCGATCCGCGCAAACCGCTCGAAGCCGGGATCCGCAACGAGAAGGACCTCGCGAAGTACGACAAGATTTTCGCCGACGTCGCCTACTGGAAGAAGCTCGGCGAGGAATATCAAACCCCGCTGATCGTCACCGGCACGGTGTTGTTCACGCCGCACCAGGCCAACGGCTTCGTGATGCAGAATCGCGAGGTCTACGACTCGTTCGGCCGGCGCAGCGTGATCCCGGTGCGCACCTACCAGGAGCGCAAGGGCTTCATCCTCGAGCCGCGCTTCGTCTTCATCGACGGCCGCACCGGCGCGGTCCTCTACTCCGAGAAGTTCCACGAAGAGGTGCTCTACAACGCGCAGCAGAGCGTCCCGGCGCTGTCCACCTACTTCGAGCTGATGGACCGGGTGATGCCGAGCTTCCTCAGCACGCTCAGCGCCCAGAAGATCCGCGGCACGCGCATCCTTCTCAAGTAGGCGTTGGGCTTAGTTAGTCCCCAGGTCCCAAAGGTCCCCAGGGTCCCAGGTCCCACAGCCTTAGGCCTTGGCCTGTGATATCCTAGAGTTTTGCCTCGCACAGCAAGGAGTCGGCAGGGTGTTCGCAATCATTGAAAGTGGCGGCCGGCAGGTCAAGGTGACGCCGGGGTCCATCATCGAGGTCGACCGCATCGACGCCCAGCCGGGCGACGAAGTGAGTATCGACCGCGTGCTGTTCCTCGAGAAGGACGGCGGCGAGATGTTCGCCGGCGCGCCGTTCGTCGCCAACGTGAAGGTCCTGGCGGTGGTCGACGGCGAGTCGCGCGGCCCCAAGATCCGCGTATTCAAGAAGAAGCGCCGCAAGGGCATGCGCCGGACCAAGGGTCATCGCAGCACGCTGACGCGCGTCCGCATCAAAGAGATCGTGATCTAGCCATGGCAACAAAAAAAGGACAGGGTAGTTCCCGTAACGGGCGCGACAGCAACTCGCAGCGCCTCGGCGTCAAGCGGTTCGACGGCAACGTCGTGACCGGTGGCTCCATCCTGGTGCGGCAGCGTGGCCGCAAGTTCCGTCCCGGCCTCAACGTCGGACTGGGCAAGGACGACACCCTCTTCGCCAAGGTCGACGGCACCGTCAAGTTCAGCGACCACGGCGCGCGCGGACGGGTCATCTCGATTCTGCCCCTGGCGTAGGCGAGTCCCTGAGTCCCTGAGTCCTTGAGTCCTTGGTCGCGAGCCCCTGGTCCCTTGTCCTCAGTCCTTTGTCCTTCGTCCCACGTCTAATCGTCGCAGTGCCGGCGCGGGCCTCGCGACTAGGGATCCGCGACCACGGACCCGCGACCACGGACCCGCGACCACGGACCCGCGACAAGAGACCAGGGACCAAGGGACCAAGGGACCAAGGGACCAATAGACCAGGGACTGATTTGTTTGTAGACGAAGTCGAAATCCACGTCGCGGCAGGCCACGGCGGTAAGGGCGCCCTCAGCTTCCGCCGTGAGAAGTTCGTGCCGCGCGGCGGTCCCGACGGCGGCGACGGCGGCCCGGGCGGCAACGTCTACCTCGTGGCGCACGCCAACCTGAATACCCTCCTCAACTTCCGGTTCCAGAAAATCTTCGAAGCGGGCAACGGCGCGGGCGGTGAAGGCTCCAACCGCACCGGCAAGACCGGTACGGACATCACCTTGAAGGTCCCGATCGGGACGCAGGTGTTCGAGCGGAACGCCGAGGACCCCACCCAGTACACGCTGATCGCCGACCTCACCGCGGACAACCAGGAGCTGGTCATCGCCACGGGCGGGCTCGGCGGCCAGGGCAACGCCCGCTACGCGACCTCAACCAACCGCGCGCCGCGCCGGACCCAGCCGGGGCTGCCGGGCGACGAAAAGGATCTCCGGCTGCAGCTCAAGCTGCTCGCCGACGTCGGCCTCGTCGGCTACCCGAATGCCGGCAAGTCCACGATCATCTCGCGCATCTCGGCGGCAAAGCCGAAGATCGCGGCCTATCCCTTCACGACGCTCTCCCCCAACCTTGGCGTCGTCGGGCTCTCCGGCGATCGCTCGTTCGTGGTGGCGGACGTGCCGGGGCTGATCGAAGGGGCGCACGAGGGACACGGGTTGGGCCACCGCTTTCTCAGTCATCTCGAGCGCACGCGCGTCCTGGTGCACGTGATCGACATCTCGTCGACCGAAGGGCGCGAGCCGGTGGAGGACTTTACCGTCATCACCCGCGAGCTCGCGCTCTTCCCGGGGCGCGACGCCACCGGCGAGCGCCTGCAGGACAAGCCGATCGTCGTGGCCGCAAACAAGATCGACGCGCTCGACGATCCGGAACGGCTGGACCGTCTGCGCCAGCATTTGAAGGCCCTCGGCATTCCGCTCTACGCGGTGTCGGCGGTGACGGGCGAGGGATTGCCGCTGCTGCTCGAGGCGGTGTGGAAGAAACTCGCGGCGCATGCGGCGCGCGCGATTCGCGACGCGGGCGACGTCGCGAAGGCGCCGCACATCGGACCGCCGGCCACGCAGCTCGACAACGCGTGACACGTATCGGCATTCTCGGCGGCACGCTCGACCCGATTCACTGCGGACACCTCGCGGCGGCCGCCGCGGCCCGCGACGCCTTCGGCCTCGCGGACGTGCGCGTCCTGCCGTCCCGGATTCCCCCACACCGGGCGGTGCAGCCGCTGGCGTCCCCGTTCCATCGTTTCGCCATGGCGGCGCTGGCGGTATCCGGCAGTGCGGGGCTGGTGGCGAGCGACGACGAGCTGTGCCTTGACGGCCCGTCCTACACCGCCGAGACGCTCGACCGGCTCCACGCCGGGGGCCTGGACCCGTCGCAGATTTTCTTCATCACCGGCGCTGACGCCTTCGCGGATATTGCCACGTGGAAACGCTTTCCCGAGGTCCTCGATCTCGCGAACTTCGTGGTGGTCTCCCGGCCGGGCCACCGCATCGACGCGCTCCCGGAGCGCCTGCCGGATCTCGCCGGGCGCATGCGCCCCGTCACGGAGGGCGTGGCGAGCGCCGGCAGCCCGCTGATTTTCCTGCTCCAGGCGGCTACGCCCGAGGTGTCGTCCACCGTCGTGCGCGATCGCCTGCGGCGCGGCGAGCCGATCACCGGCATGGTCCCGCCCCTCGTTGAAAGCCATATCCGTCAACATTCGTTGTATTCCATCTCCGCCGGCGCGACGGCGGACAAGCAGGCAGACCAGTTGCATGGCCAAAACCGTTAAAGCGGAAAAGCGGCGTCCCACGACGGCGAAAAAACGGCTGACCGGCGACATCGCGAAAGCGGTGCGCGCGGCCCTCGACAAGAAGGCGCTCGACGTCGTGGTGCTCGACTTGCGCCAGACGCCGGCGTTCACCGACTTCTTCCTGCTCTGCTCCGGACAGAACGTCCGCCAGGTGCAGGCGATTGCCGACGCGGTGGACGAGGCGCTCCGCGCGGCCAAGAACAAGCCGGCGCACGTCGAGGGCTACAAGCGCGGCGAGTGGATCCTGATGGATTTCTTCACGTTCATCGTGCACGTCTTCACGCCGCAGACGCGCGATTTCTACTCGCTCGAACGCCTGTGGGGCGACGCCGAGCGGATCGAGGTGTCCGACGAGCCTCCGCGACGCGGCTGACAGGTTCCTGCGCCCACTGGCCGACGGCGCCGTCGCGGTGCTGCTGGCGCCGGTCTGCGCCGCCTGCCGCGAGCCGCTCGACCATCCCACCCGCGGTGCCGTCTGCCTCCCCTGCTGGGCCGCCATCGTCCCGATCACCCCGCCCTGCTGCCGCACCTGCGGCGATCCGCTGCCCGCATGGCGTCTGCTGAGCGTCAGCGAGGCGCTGTGCCCGCGCTGCCGGCGCCACGCCGCGCCGATTTCGCTGGCGCGCGCCATCGGACCGTACGAGGGAAGCCTTCGCTCGATCGTGCATGCGCTCAAGTACGACGGCAGGCCGACGATCGCGCGCGGACTGGCGGCGCGGATGCGCGAGGCGGGCGCCGAGGTGCTGGCGGGTGCGGACCTCATCGTGGCGGTGCCGCTGCACCCTGCGCGTGAGCGCGCGCGCGGGTTCAACCAGGCGCGGGAACTGGCGCGGCACCTCGGGCGGCCGCTCGCGGACGCCCTGGCGCGAACGCGTCGCACTCCGCCGCAGGCCGAGCTGCCCGCGGCGCGGCGGCACGCCAACGTCCGCGGCGCATTCGCATCGCGCACCGCGGTGCCGGTGAAGGGCCTGACGATTGTGCTGGTGGACGATGTGAGTACGACCGGGGCGACGCTGCATGCGTGCGCGCGACGGCTGCTGGAGGCGGGTGCCGCTGAGGTGCGGGCGCTTACGGCGGCGCGAGCCGTCGCACGACGGCCGTGAGGACATCAGCCGCGACGACGTCCTTGGCGCGCGCGCCGTCCAGCCGCAGCCAGCCGTCTGCCGCCGCCTGGCGCAGGTAACTCTCGCGCACGCGTGACAGCAGCGCCAGATCGCGCTCGTACTTGTCGCGGTTCGACGACTTGCGGTGGGCCGCCGTCTCAGGGGCGATGTCGAGGAGGATGGTCAGGTCCGGCGGCGGCAGGAAGCGCTGGATCTCCCGCAGCCATGACGCGTCCACGTTCTGCGCCTCACCGTAGGCGATGCTCGAGGCGAGATAGCGGTCGCAGACGATGACGGTACCGGCCGCGAGCAGCCGTTCGATCCGCCCCTTCTTCTCGTAGCGGTTCGCCACGTAGAGCAGCTGCATGACATCGGCGCCATAGTCGCGCGCGCCGTGCAGGGCTTCATGGATTTCCTGGCCGATGCGGGTCTCGTAGGCGGGAAAGTCGAGGAGCACGCAGGACCGCCCGCGCGCTTCGACCTCGGTCCTCAGCCGCTCGGCCTGGGTCTGCTTGCCGCTCTGGTCGAGGCCTTCGAAGGCGATGAGCAGGCCCGCCATCAGATCTCCAGGGCCAGCAGTTCGTCGATGGTCTGGCGGCGGCGAATCAGCCGGGCGTGCCCATCCTCCACCATCACTTCGGCGGGCAGCAGGCGGCGGTTGTAGTTGGAGGCCATCACCGATCCATACGCCCCGGCGTCGAGGATCGCGTACAGCTCGCCCACCTGCGGCCGCGGCAGCGTCCGATCCTTGCCCAGGGTGTCGCTGCTCTCGCAGAGCGGCCCGACGACGTCGCACTGGGTCGCGGGGGCGGCGGATTGGAGCACCGGCTCGATCCGATGGAAGGCGTTGTAGAGCATCGGGCGGATCAGCTCCGTCATGCCGGCATCCATGATGACGAACAGCCGGCCGTCGCCGCCCTGGGCCTTGACGTCGACCACGCGGGTGAGCAGGGCGCCGGCCGGGGCGACGACCTGGCGGCCGGGTTCGAGGACGATCGCCAGCCCGGACTCACGGACGATCGGCAGGACCGCCTGGGCGTACTCCTGCGCGGTCGGCACGCGCGTGCCGTCGTACGAGACGCCCAGCCCGCCCCCGAGGTCGAGGTGTTCGATGTGCGTGCCGTCGGCGGCGAGCTCGCGTGACAGCGTCACCAGGGCCCTGGCGGCGCGCGCCAGCGGGTCGAGGTCGGTGATCTGCGACCCGATGTGCGCGTGCAGGCCGACCACCTCAACGCCCGCGAGGCTGCGGGCGTGCGCGCAGAGCGGCCTGACGTCGGCGATCGCGATGCCGAACTTGTTGGTTTTCAGGCCGGTCGAGATGTGCGGGTGGGTCCGCGCGTCCACGTCGGGGTTGATGCGGATGGCGATGCGGGTGCGAGTCTCACGCTCCCGCGACAGCGCGTCGACCCGCTCGATCTCTCCGGCGGACTCCACGTTGATGGTGCGGACTCCGAGATCGATCGCCTGGCCGAGCTCCGCCATGGTCTTGCCGACGCCGGTGAACACGATCTGTGAGGGGATGAACCCGGCGCGCAGCGCGACGTCGATTTCGCCGCCCGAGTTGGCGTCGGCGCTGCTGCCGAGCCCGCGCAGCAGCCGCGTGATCGCCAGCGTCGAGTTCGCCTTGAGCGCGTAGTGGATGGCGTGCGGATAGCCGGCGAACGCCTCGTCGATGGCGCGGTAGCGCGCCGCGATGGTGGCGGCGCTGTAGACGTAAAGCGGTGTGCCCTCGCCGGCGGCGATGCGGTCGAGCGGCACGCCGTCGCACACGAGTGCGGATCCCTGTCTGTAGAAACCGGTCAAGAGTGGACTCAGGAAAAAGTGTAAGATATCAGATAACGACGCATGTCTGCTGATTCCGCGGCTGCGCAGCCCGCCACGCCCGACCTCCTCATCGAGCAGTGCCTGGCGGGCGACCAGGCCGCCTGGGAACAGATCGTGCGTCAGCACTGGCGCAAGGTCTTCAACGTCGCCTACAAATTCGTCGGCAAGCACGACGAAGCCGAAGATCTCACGCAGGACATCTTCCTGAAGATTTTCAAGGCGCTGAAAACGTTCGACCGGCGCGCGAACTTTCAGACCTGGATCATCAGCATCAGCCGCAATCTCTGCATCGATCACTACCGCAGCGTGCGGAAGGAACGGCAGACCATCGCGCGCGACGTCGACGCGAACGATTTGCAGCCCGCGACCACCGAACGCGGTCCCTACGCGCAGGCCGAGCACCAGGATTTGCGCGCGCAGCTCCGGCAGGCGCTCGAAACGCTGCCGGTCACGCTCCGCACCGCGGTCGTCCTGCGCGACCTGCAGGAGCTGTCGTACCAGGAGATTGCCGATCGTCTCGGGCTGCCCGAGGGGACCGTCAAGTCGCGCATCAATCGCGGGCGAATCGAGTTGGCGCATCAGTTGCGCCGCCTTCAGGAGAACCAGCCGGTCAAGCCGCGCCGTCGCGGCGCCGTCCGGCCGGCTGCCGGCACCGGGAGCGTTGACCAATGAAGAGAGTGAGAGTTTCTGAATGAACATCACGACCGAACACGCCAATGGCATCGCGGTCGTCAGGGTCGGTGAATCCCGCCTGATGTACCCCCTCCTGTCGGAGTTCTCGGCGGCGGTGCAGAAGCTCATCGCCTCCGGCGAGCGCCGCGTCGTCGTCGACCTGTCCGCCGTCGGCTACGTCGACAGCGCGACCATCGGCTGCCTGATGGACCTCTACCGCCAGGCCAGCGCCGCCGGCGGCGCGTTGAAGCTCGCCGGCGTCCAGAAGCGGGTCGAGACGATGCTGACGATGACCGGCGCGCAGAACTTCATCGAGGTACACCCGGATGAGCCCAGTGCCGTCAAAAGCTTCGGAGCCTGAGATGCGCACCATCAAAATGACGACCGGCGCGGCGCTGACGCTGGACGGCGACCTGCTCTCGGTGCTCGAGTCGCTCTACAAGGAAATCTCGACCCGGGAGGAACTGCAGTCCACCTTCGAGGATATGGCGCGCGAGATCCAGCACCTCATCGGGGAGATGACCGACGAGGAGCGGCGCCACTACCTGTCCGAGAGCCTGTTCCTGAACACCGTGTCGTTCGAGAACGAGCGGCTCGGCGCGTACATGAAGAAGCTGACGGAATAGGCCCAAAGCCCAAAGCCTACAGTGTCCCTGATCTACCTCGCCACCCGATTCACCTGCAGCTGGCCCTGGAGCACCATGGTGCTGCTGTGCGACGGCCGCCTTGTCTGCGGCTGCGCCGACCCGTACGGCAAGCGCGTCCTTGGCGACACTCGGACGGCGTCGGTCTCGGACGTCTGGACGGGCGCCACCGCCTCGTCGCTGCGGCAGGACATGGTCAGCGGCGGCTCGAAGTTCTGCGGCGACTGCCCGTTGAAGCTGCCGCTGGCGAAGGACGAACCGCCGCCCGCCCGCGG
>JBKJRJ010000285.1:0-8523 GCA_046594705.1 Vicinamibacterales bacterium | reverse complement strand
GTATGAACTGCCACTCGCAGATCTGGGCCAACGCTCCGATCCTCGAGCCGGTTCGGGCCAGTTTCCGTGAGAACCGTCCCCTCGAGTGGTGGCGGGTCCACGACCTGCCCGATTTTGTCTACTTCAACCACAGCATCCACGTGGCCAAGGGGGTCGGCTGCGCGACGTGCCACGGTCCCGTGGACAAGATGCCGCTCATGTACCAGCAGAACAGCCTGCAAATGAACTGGTGCCTGGACTGCCATCGGAACCCGGCGAAGTTCGTGCGGCCGCGCGACCAGGTCTTCAACATGGCCTACGAGCGCCCGTCGGACGACCCGGGGCTGGGCGAGCGCCTGGTGAAGGAATACAAGATCGCGGGCGTAGATCAGCTGACGAGCTGCTCCACGTGCCACAGGTGATCATGGAAGTTCACAGTTCGCAGTTTGCAGTTCGCAGGACGGCGTTCCGCCTCCGCGCCCTCCAACTGTCAACCGCAAACTGTTAACTGTTAACGTTTTTATGGATCTTTCCGCCATCAAATCGCGTCTGGCCGGATCCGAGGGGCGCCTGTACTGGCGCAGCCTCGGCGAGCTGTCGGACTCCGCCCAGTTCCGCGACTACCTGCACCGGGAGTTTCCCGAGCAGGCTTCGCAGTGGAACGATCCCAAGGGCCGTCGCGAGTTCCTGAAGCTGATGAGCGCGTCGCTCGCGCTCGCCGGGGTCAGCGCCTGCACCAAGCAGCCGGCGGAAAAAATCATCCCCTACGTGAAGCAGCCCGAGGACCTGGTGCCGGGCCGCCCGTTGTTCTTCGCCACCGCCGTCCCCTTTGCCGGGGTCGCCGCGCCGGTCCTTGTGGAAAGCCACGAGGGTCATCCGACCAAAGTCGAAGGGAATCCACAACATCCAGCCAGTGTCGGAGCGACCGACATCTTCACGCAGGCCGCGATTCTGACCCTCTACGATCCCGATCGGTCGCAAACGGTGCAGTACCGCAGTGAAGTGCGGGGATGGGGAGATTTCCTGTCCGCCGTCAAGGGCAGCCTGGGCACGCAGAAGGCGAAGCAGGGCGCCGGGCTCCGTTTCCTGTCGGAAACCATCACGTCGCCCACGATTGGCGAGCAGGTCACGCTCATCCAGCAGGCCTTCCCGCAAGCCAAGTGGCACCAGTGGGATCCGGTCACGCGCGACGGCGCGCGCGCCGCCGCGGCGCAGGGCGCCGGCCGTCCGTCCGATGCGATCTACCACTTCGACAAGGCCGACGTTGTCGTCACCCTCGACGCCGACGTCCTGACCAGCGGTGCCGCGAGCGTCCGCTACGCGCGCGACTTTGCCGATCGCCGGCGCGCCGGGGTGGACACCGAGCACGAGGCCGGCGGCGAGGCGCCGCCGGGCATGAGCCGGCTCTACGCGATCGAGAGCTCACCGACGCTGACCGGCGCCAAGGCCGACAACCGGCTGGCGCTGCGGGCGTCGGAGATCGAGGCGGCGGCGCGCGCCCTCGCCGGCGCGGCGGGGACCTTCTCGAACGGCCACGCGCAGAAGTTTCTGACCGCGGTCGCGAAGGACCTCCAGGCGCACCGCGGACGGTCCCTCGTTATCGCCGGTGAGTATCAGCCGGCCGCGGTGCACCACCTGGCGCACCAGCTCAACCAGTCGCTCGGCAACATCGGCGCGACCATCACCTACGCGCCGACCATCGAAGTGCAGTCGATGGACCAGGTCGCGTCCTTGCGCGATCTGGTCACCGCGATGGACGCCGGACAGGTCGATCTGCTGGTCATCCTCGGCTCGAACCCGGTCTTCACCGCGCCGGCGGACTTCAAGTTCCAGGAGCGGCTGGGGAAGGTCGCGCTGACGGTCGCGCACACGACCTACCCGGACGAGACCTCGACCTACTGCCACTGGAATCTGCCCGAGGCGCACCCGCTCGAAAGCTGGGGCGACGCCCGCGCGTTCGACGGCACCGCCACGGTGATGCAGCCCCTGATCGCGCCGCTTTACGAGGGACGCTCGACGCTGGAAGTGCTCGCCGCCTTCATCGACACGCAGAACGGCAAATCCGGCCACGATCTCGTCAAGGACTACTGGACGCGCGCGCAGGCCGGCAGCATCGGCGGCTATGCGATCACCGACGCGACCGGGCAGGCCTTCAAGAGCGCCGACAGCTTCTGGAAGCACGTCCTGCACGACGGGTGGATTCCGGGAACGGCCGCAGCCGCGCCCGGCTCGCAGCTCCCGGCCCCCAGCGGTGCCGCGGCCACCGGCGGCGGGGTGGTCCCCAGCGCCGGCGTGGCCCCGACCCCGCCCTTCAGTGCCCAACCGCCAACTCCCGCACCTGCGGGCGCCGCGAGCGGCGGCCTCGAAATCATCTTCCGGCCCGACCCGACGATCTGGGACGGCCGCTTCGCCAACAACGGCTGGCTGCAGGAGCTGCCCAAGCCGCTGACGAAGATCACCTGGGACCCGACCGCCTGGGTCAGCAAGCAGCTCGCCGACGAGCACAAGCTGCGTGACGGCGACATCATCGAGCTCAAGTACCGCGGCAACACCGCCAAGCTGCCGGTGGCGATCGTCCCCGGACATCCCGAGGGCTCGGTCACGGCGTTCTTCGGCTACGGCCGTCAGATCACGGGCCGGGTCGGCACGTCGGCGGACGAGGTCGCGCGCGAGTTCAACGTCTACCGCCTGCGCACCTCCGACGCGCTGTGGTTCGGTCACGGGCTCGAGATTGCGAAGACGGGTGACCGCTTCGTCATCGCCCGCACCCAGGAACATCACATGATGGAAGGGCGCGCGCCCGTGCGCGTCGCCACGTCCGAGGCCTACAAGAAGAACCCCAAGGTCATCGAGCACAACCGGGAAGGCGGCGAGAAGCCCCCGAAGACGCTGACCATGATTCCCGACTGGGAATACAAGGGGCACAAGTGGGGGATGTCGATCGACCTGACCTCCTGCACCGGGTGCGGCGTCTGCACGGTCGCGTGCGTGGCCGAGAACAACATCCCGGTGGTCGGCAAGGACCAGGTCAATCGCGGCCGCGAGATGCACTGGATCCGCGTCGACCACTACTTCTCGGGCAACCCCGACGACGTCAATTCGATCGAGACGGTCCACCAGCCGGTGCCCTGCATGCAGTGCGAAGACGCGCCCTGCGAGCTGGTCTGCCCGGTCGGCGCCACGGTGCACAACGCGGAAGGCCTCAACGACATGGTCTACAACCGCTGTGTCGGCACCCGCTACTGTTCGAACAACTGTCCCTACAAGGTTCGCCGCTTCAACTTCCTGCTCTACCAGGACTGGGAGACACCGAGCCTCGAGCCGCTGCGCAACCCCGACGTCACCGTGCGGAGCCGCGGCGTCATGGAGAAATGCACCTACTGCGTGCAGCGGATCAACTACGCGCGGGTCGACGCCAAGAAGCAGGATCGGCCGATCAAGGACGGCGAGGTCGTCCCGGCCTGCGCGGCGGCGTGCCCGTCGGACGCCATCGTCTTCGGCGACCTCAACGATCCGGCCAGCCGGGTCACCAGGCTCAAGGCGCTCGAGCGCAACTACGGGCTGCTCGAGGAGCTCAACACGCGGCCGCGCACGACCTATCTCGCGGCCATCACGAACCCGAATCCGGAGCTCACGGCGCCGCCCGCCGCGACGAGCACGGAGCACTCGTAGGCTCTGGCGCACTGACATGTTGAATCCGAAAGCCGCAACCTACGAGCCCGCCCCGCTGATCGAGCCGGGACACACGATCGCGTCCATCTCCGACAAGATTAGCGGCGTCGTGCTCGGCGGCCGCACGCCGCTGACCTGGTTCATCGTCGTCTCCTTCGGCTTCATGCTGATGGGCATGCTGGGGATGGCCCTCACCTGGCTGCTCATCAAGGGCACCGGGATCTGGGGCGTCAACATCCCGGTCGGCTGGGGCTTCGCGATCATCAACTTCGTGTGGTGGATCGGCATCGGCCACGCCGGCACGCTGATCTCGGCGATCCTGCTGCTGCTGAACCAGGGCTGGCGCACGTCGATCAACCGCTTCGCCGAAGGCATGACCATCTTCGCCGTCATGTGCGCGATGCTCTTCCCGCTCGTCCACACCGGCCGTCCGTGGCTCGCGGCCTATTGGCTGTTCCCTTACCCGAACAGCATGGGCGTCTGGCCGCAGTTCCGCAGCCCGCTGATCTGGGACGTCTTCGCGGTCTCGACCTACTTCACGGTGTCGCTGCTGTTCTGGTATGTCGGGCTGATTCCCGACCTGGCGACGTTGCGCGACCGCGCCACCTCGAAGCCGGTGAAAATGATCTACGGGGCGTTCGCTCTCGGCTGGCGCGGCTCGGCGCGCCACTGGCAGCGCTACGAGCACGTTTACCTGCTGCTCGCCGGCCTCTCGACGCCCCTGGTGCTGTCGGTCCACACCGTGGTGAGCTTCGACTTCGCGGTGAGCGTCATCCCCGGCTGGCACTCCACGATTTTCCCGCCCTATTTCGTCGCCGGCGCCATCTACGCCGGGTTCGCCATGGTGCTCACCCTCGCGATTCCGATCCGCAAGATGTACGGGCTCGAGGACTTCATCACCTTGCGGCACCTCGAGAACATGGGGAAGGTGACGCTGGTCACGGGGATGATCGTCGCCTACGGCTACATCTCGGAAGCTTTCTTCGGCTGGTACAGCGCCAATAAGTATGAAGGCTTCATGATCTGGAACCGGATGACCGGTCCGTATGCCGGTTACTACTGGGCGCTGATCTTCTGCAACATCCTCACGCCGCAGTTGCTGTGGTTCAAGGCGGTGCGCACCAGCACGCTCGGTCTGTTCGCCATCGCGATGGTGGTCAACGTCGGCATGTGGCTGGAGCGGTTCGTGATCGTCATCACCAGCCTGCACCGCGACTTCCTGCCCTCGTCGTGGGGGATGTACTACCCGACCATCTGGGACTGGATGACGTTCATCGGGACGATGGGCATGTTCGTCACGCTGTTCTTCCTGTTTATCCGGTTCCTGCCGATGATCTCGATCTTCGAAATGCGGACGATGGCGCCCGAAGCGAAGGTCAAGCACACGGAGGGGCACTGATGGCCACCGCGACCATGTCGGGGCCCGCGATTTACGGACTGATGGCCGAGTTCGACGACGCCACCACGCTGGTCGCCGCGGCGAAGCGCACCTACGCGGCGGGGTATCGCGAGATCGACACCTTCTCGCCGTTTCCGATTGAGGAGGCGTGGGAGGCGATCGGGCAGCAGGACAAGCGGCTGTCCAAGATCGTCCTCGGCGGCGGCCTGATCGGGCTGCTCAGCGGGATCGGCCTCCAGGAGTGGGTTCATCAGGTGGCGTATCCGATGAACATCGCGGGGAAGCCGCTCAACAGCTGGCCGCAGTTCGTGCCGGTGACCTTCGAGTTGACCATCCTGCTGGCCGCGGTCTCGGGCGTGATCGGGATGATCCTGCTGAACGGATTGCCGATGCCGTACCACCCGGTGTTCAACGTGCCGCGGTTCGAGCGCGCGAGCCGGGACAAGTTCTTCCTGCTGGTCGAATCGACGGACCCGAAGTTCGACCGCCAGCAGACGCACAGCTTTCTGCAAGGGCTCAATGCGAGTGAGATCAATGAAGTTGAGCCGTAGCGCCGTGCGTCGCCGGCTGCTGCCGGCTGCCTGCTGCCTTGCCCTGGTGGCGGCGTCCGGCTGCCGCCAGGACATGCACAACCAGCCCAAGTCGGTCACGCTGCGCGAGAGCCGGTTCTTCAAGGACGCGTCGAGCGCCCGCCCCCTCATCGAGGGCACGGTCGCGCGCGGCACGCTGCAGGACGACGGGGCCTTCTTCACCGGCAAGGTGGCGGGGCTCGAGGTCGACGCGCTGCCGTTCGCGCTGACCGCGGAGGTGCTCGATCGCGGCGAGCAGCGCTTCAACATCTACTGCACGCCGTGCCACGGGCTCTCGGGCCAGGGCGACGGCATGATCGTGCGGCGCGGCTACCGCCAGCCGCCGTCCTTTCACATCGACCGCATGCGCCAGGCGCCGATCGGGCGTTACTACGATGTGATGACGAACGGGTTCGGCGCGATGCCGGACTACCGCGCGCAGATTTCGCCGCGGGACCGCTGGGCGATCGCCGCCTACGTGCGCGCCCTGCAACTGAGCCAGCACGCGCCCGCCGCGGAATTTCCGGCGGACGAGCGGCAGAAGCTTTCGCCATCGGGGGCCGCCGCCGCGCCGGGCGAGCACAAGCGCTAATGGACACACACGCACTGACGACCATCGATACGGCCGGCATCGGACGCCTGCAGCAGCGGGGGCTCATCGCCGGCGCGGCCGGCCTGGTGGCGGGCGCCATCGGCGTGGTGCTGCAGCCCGACCAGTTCATGCCGTCGTGGTTGATCGGCTTCCTGTTCTGCACCGGCCTGTCGCTCGGCTGCCTGGCGCTGCTGATGCTGCAGCACATGGTCGGCGGGCAGTGGGGCCTGGTCACGCGGCGCATCTACGAGGCCGGCACCAGGGTGCTGCCGTTCTGCGCGCTGCTGTTCGTGCCGGTCGCCATCTTTACGCCGACGCTGTTCCTGTGGGCGCGGCCCGAAGCCGTCCAGGCCGACCACATCCTGCAGTGGAAGGCGCCCTACCTCAACGTGACGTTCTTCATCATCCGCGCGGTGGTCTACTTCGCCGCCTGGATGTTCTGCGTGATGATCCTGAACAAGTGGTCGGCCGCGCAGGATCGCGGTGAGCTGGCGGTGAGCGAAGCCGATACGCGCCGCTTCCGGGTGGTGAGCGCGCCAGGCCTGATCGTCTACGTCGTGCTGATGAGCCTGGCCTCGGTCGACTGGATCATGTCGCTCGAGCCGCACTGGTACTCCACGATCTTCGGCTTCATCATCGTGGTGGGACAGACGCTGTCGGCGCTCGCCTTCGCGGTGGCGGTGGTGACGATCCTGGCGCCGCGCGAGCCGATGCTCGCGGTGCTGCGCGCCAAGCACTTCCACGATCTCGGCAAGCTGATGTTCGCGCTGGTCATGCTGTGGGCCTACTTCGCGTTCTCGCAGTTCATGATCATCTGGGCCGGCAACCTGCCCGAGGAGATTCCCTACTACCTGGACCGGCTGACGAACGGCTGGAAGCACCTCAGCCTGGCGCTGGCGTTCGGTCACTTCATGCTGCCCTTCTGCCTGCTGCTGTCGTCTGACCTGAAGAAGCGCCCGAAGGTGCTGGCGCGCGTCGCCTGGTTGATCGTGGCGATGCGCCTTTACGACACCATCTGGCTGGTCGCGCCCCCGTTCCAGCATGAGGGGGCGTTCCCGATCAGCCTCGCGAACGTCGGCATCCCGCTCGCGCTGGCGGGCGTGTGGGTATTCCTGTTCGCCGGCCAGCTGCGCAAGATGCCGCTCCTGCCGATTGGCGATCCGTACTTCAAGCACATGCTGGCGAACCCGCACCAGGGGGGGCACTGAGATGTCGGCGCATCATCCGCCCAACAACCTCGACAATCCGGATACCGATCACGAGTCGAGCGACATCAATGTGCGCGCGATCCTCTGGTTCGTGGCGGTCCTGTTCGCGATCGTCGCGGTGATCGACGTCGCCATGATCGGGATGTTCAAGGCGCTGAACTACTACGAGACGAAGAACGAGCCGTATGTCTCGCCGGTGGCGATCCCGGCCGGCCAGCCGCTCGGCGCCCCCGGGCTCCAGCTCACGCCATGGGTGGACCTGAAGAAGTTCCGCACGGAGCAGCTCGCCCACCTGCACGGCTACGGCTGGGTGGACGAGCAGGGCGGCGTGGCGCGGATTCCAATCGCGAAGGCCAAGGACTTGCTGCTGAAGCAGGGGATTGCGGTCCGCCCCGAGCTCGCCGACGGCCTCGAAGGCACGCACGTCGCGTCCGGCGGCGAGGCCAACGGCGGACGAACGATACCCGCCGGGGGCGCCGACAAGTCTTCGCCTGCGGCCCCACAGGCTGCCGCACCGGCGGCGCCCACGGCTCCGACCAAGCCGGGGGGTGGGCAGTGAACGGGCTGTGGGCTTTCGGCTTTGGGCTTTGGGAAGGCAACGGAGAGCCTCGGAAGACGAAGCTCCGTTTGTCGTCGTCCCTCTTCCTAAAGCCTAAGGCCCAAAGCCTAAAGCCCATCCTGAAGCCTGTCGTCGCGCTCGTCATCGCCGCCGCATCGTGCACGCCGGTCTTCGCCCAGTACGCGGAAGGGCCAAAGCGATCCGAGCCGGTGAATGCCAGGCCCGGGCTCCTCGGCCGCGTGGGCATCGATCAGAAGATTGGGCAGCAGCTGCCGCTCGACCTGGTGTTCAAGGACGAAAGCGGGCGCGAGGTCAAGCTGGGGGACTATTTCGGGTCCCGCCCGGTGGTGATTGCGCTGGCGTATTACGACTGCCCGATGCTCTGTACCCAGGTCCTCAACGGCATGACCGGCGCGCTGAAGACGCTCTCCTTCGACGCCGGCAAGGACTTCGACGTCGTCGTCGTCAGCATCGACCCGAAAGACAATTTCCGTCTCGCGGCGAACAAGAAGATGAGCTACCTCGCCCATTACGGGCGCCCGGCC
>JBKJRJ010000282.1:0-9371 GCA_046594705.1 Vicinamibacterales bacterium | reverse complement strand
AAGGCGAACAAAAAGCGAAAATGAGAGCCGCACTCGAATCCCTCCTCCGCGCCCGCAAGCTGGACGTCACCATGACCGCCGCGCCGGACGCGCTCGCCCCGCCTCCCGAGCGGCTGGCCCCCACGGGGGCCGCCGACCTCGATGCCGCCCTGGGCGGCGGGCTGCGGCGCGGGCAGCTGTCCGAGATCGCCGGCCGCGCGTCAAGCGGCGTGACGACGATCGCGATGGCGGCGATGGCCGCCGCGGCGGCGCGCGGCGAAGCGGTGGCGCTGGTGGATACGGCCGACACGTTCGATCCGGCCTCCGCCGCGGCAGGCGGCCTGGACCTGTCGCGCCTGCTCTGGGTGCGCGAGCGAGGCGACGCCGCGCGCGCGCTGAAGGCGTTTTCCCTCATCCTGCAGGCCGGCGGCTTCGGCCTCGTCGTGCTGGATCTCGCCGACGTGCCGGCGCCGGCCCTCCGCCGCTATCCGCATACGACGTGGCTCCGGATCGCGCGGATGGTGGAGGGCCGCGAGACGGTGGCGCTGCTGACGGTCCGCGAGCGCCTGGCGCGGAGTGCCGGCGGCGTCACCGTGTCGCTCGAGCCGTCTCCGTCGCGCTGGCAGGGCCAGGCCCACCGCGCGCGTGTCTACCACGGCATCGTGACCGCACCGCGCGTGATCGGGGGACGCCGGTGACGACATCCGAGCGATCACACCGATCACCAGGGCCACGAAGACCACGAAGCGCCTTGTTCTCTTGCTCTGTGATCTCTGTGATCTCTGTGGTCTTTGTGATCACGCCGTGGCTCGTGACAGGCGCTTCCCGATGATTCCGTCCTACGACGATCTCACCCCCGGCATTCCCGACGTGCCCCAGGCCGAGACGGTCAGCCAGCTCGCGTTGTTCCTGCGCGACGATTTGAAAGGTGTCGGGGCGGTTCGCGAACCGTCCATGGATCGCGAGGTCCGCCGGAACGCTGTGAACGAGACGGTAGGGGCGGTTCACCAATCGTCTCTCCCAGCGCCGGCCACGCTCTACGCGTGCCTGCGTCACACCGAACCACGAACCACCACCGACGCACGACCAACCCTGCTGGCCGTCGCGCGTGACTTCTCGCCACGGGTGATGGTGGCGAGCGAGCGGGAGGTGTTGCTCGACGTGTCGGGGCTCGGGCGGCTGATCGGAGAGCCGCCCGCGATTGCGGCCGCGATCACGCGCGCGCTGGCCGAGGCCGGCCTGGCGGCGGCGGGCGTGGCGCTGGCACCGACCCGGACCGCGGCGCGCCTGCTCGCGGCCCAGCGACCCGGTTATCCGATCAGCCGATTGCCGGAGATTCCCGTCTCGTGCCTGGCGCCCCTCGAGATCCTGCCGCCGGCGATCAATCATCGCGACCGCGCGCGGCCGTACGAGACGTTCGAGCGATGGGGGATCGCCACCCTGGGCGACCTGGCGGCGCTGCCCGCCGCCGACCTGTCGTCGCGGCTCGGACGCCGGGGGGTCGCGCTGCAGCGGCTGGCGCGCGGCCACGATGCGCAGCCGTTCGTGCCCGACGCCGACACGCCCCGGTATATCGGCCGGCTGGAGCTGGAATGGCCGATCGAGGCGCTCGAGCCCCTCTCGTTCGTGCTCGCGCGGCTGCTCGAGCCGTTATCGGTCGCGCTCGAGCGCGCCGACCGGGGCGCGGCGGCTATCCGGCTGGAACTGCGCCTGACCACCCGCGCCACCCACGCGCGTGTGCTGCAGCTGCCGGCCGCGATGCGCGACCCGCGGGTGCTGCGCACCCTGCTGCTGCTGGATCTCGAATCCCATCCGCCGGCGCCGCTGAGCGGCTTCGGCGGGACTGCCCCGGCGTCCGCGGGGATCGACGTTGTGACGATCGAGCTCGATCCCGCGCCGGCGCGCATCACGCAGTGCTCGCTTCTCGAGCGAGCGGTGCCGTCGCCCGAAACGCTGTCCACGCTGGCCGCACGGCTGTCGGCGCTGGTGGGGGAGTCGCGGATCGGCTCGCCGCGGTTGCTCGACACGCATCGGCCCGGCGCGTTCGTGATGGAGCGGTACGCGCCTGAGACGCGAGGGGCTGAGGGTACTCATGCTGCCCACGGGGCGACTGGTGCGGGTGCTGAAGGTGCCGTGCTCAGGCGACAGCGGGTGCCGCCCGCGATTCGCGTGGCCGTCGAGCGCGGGCGGCCGGTCCACGTGGCCGCCGCGCGGCGCGGGATGCCGCAGGGGGCCGTCACCCAGGCGGCGGGGCCCTGGCGCACCTCGGGCGGCTGGTGGACTCGATCAGGGGCAGGGGGCCAGGGGCCGGAGCATGGAGCTGAAGAGGATCCCTGCCGGGCAGAGGGCGGACTTGTCCCGCCGACGCCGCGAAGCGACCGGGAAGGCGGATGGAATCGGGATGAATGGGACGTCGCGCTCGACAGCGGCGTGGTGTGCCGAATCTTCCAGGACAGAATCACCGAGCGATGGTTCCTGGACGGACTCTATGACTAGCCCGCGTCCCCGCGCCCCGCGGTACCGTTCGCGCCGTGAGCTCCTGTAGCACCCGCAGCCCCTTCCCTTGTATATCGAGCTTCACGCCTCGTCCGCGTTCTCCTTTCTTGATGGCTCGTCGCTGCCCGACGCGCTCATCGAACGCGCGGCGGCACTCGGCTATCCCGCGCTCGCGCTGCTCGATCGGGACGGTGTGTATGGCGCGCCTCGTTTCCATCTCGCCGCGCGGAAGGCCGGCCTCAAGGCGATCGTCGGCGCGGAACTGACGATCCGGGCGGATCGCGGTGGCAGGAACCTGCCTTCGCCGCGCGGCGGCTTCGGCGAGGGTGGCCCGAGCCGTCTCTTCAAGCTGCCGGTGCTGATCGAGTCGCAGCGCGGCTACCGCAATCTGTGCCGGCTGCTGACCCTGGCGAAGCTGCGGGCGCCCAAGGGTGAGGGGGCGCTCACCCTCGACGAGATCGATGGCCACGCCTCGGGGCTGATTGCGGTCGGCGGGCGGGCGATGCTGGCCGGCGCGCAGTACGGCGTCGGCGGGCTGGTCGATCGGCTGGTCGGCGTATTCGGGCGCGCCGGCACCTATCTCGAGGTGCAGCGGCACTTGCTGCGTGACGAAGAGTCCGATAATCACGCGCTGCGCGATCTTGCCGGCGCGTTTCACGTCCCCGTCATCGCGACCAACGGCGTCCGCTTCGCCGAGCCGGCGGACCGGCCGCTCTACGACGTCCTCACCTGCATCCGCCACAAGACTACGCTCGCGCAGGCAGGGCGGCGTCTGAGCTGCAACGCCGAGCGTTATCTCAAGAGCCCGGCGCAAATGGCGAAGCTGTTCGCCGACATGCCCGACACCCTGGCCGCCTCGGGGGCGCTGGCCGAGCGGCTCGCCTTCTCGATGGACAACCTGGGCTACCGCTTTCCCGAGTACCCGGTGCCCGAGGGCGAGTCGATGGCGTCATTCCTGCGCCAGATCACGCAGGCGGGCGCGCGCGCGCGCTATCGCCCGATCGAGCCGCGTCACACCCGGCAGCTCGAGCGCGAGCTGGACCTGATCGAGAAGCTCGATCTCGCCGGCTACTTCCTGATCGTCTGGGACATCGTGAATTTCTGCCGGCAGGAGCGGATCCTGGTGCAGGGACGCGGGTCGGCGGCCAATAGCGCCGTGTGCTACAGCCTGGGGATTACCGCCGTCGATCCGATCGGCATGGACCTGCTGTTCGAGCGGTTCCTGTCGGAGCAGCGCGGCGAGTGGCCCGACATCGATCTCGACCTGCCGAGCGGCGATCGCCGCGAGCGCGTCATCCAGCACGTCTACGACAAGTACGGGCAGCTCGGCGCCGCCATGACGGCCAACGTCATCACCTACCGCGGCCGAAGCGCGGCGCGCGAAGTGGGCAAGGTCCTGTCAATCGAGCCCGCTACGGTGGACCAGCTCGCCAAGGTGATGAACCACTTCGAGTTCGTCGATCCCCACGACACGCTGACCCGGAACCTCGCCGACGTCGGCATGGACGGCGCCGATCCCACGATTCAGCTGTTCGGCACGCTGTGGCAGCAGATCCAGGACTTGCCGCGGCATCTCGGCCAGCATTCCGGCGGCATGGTGATCTGCCAGGGCCGCCTCGACGAGGTGGTGCCGCTCGAAAACGCCTCGATGCCGGGCCGCGTCGTCATCCAGTGGGACAAGGACGACTGCGCCGACATGGGGATCGTGAAAGTCGATCTGCTGGGACTCGGGATGATGGCGGTGCTGCAGGACGCGCTCGAAGTGGTCAATCACGCGGTCGTGGGAGGCGGGACCGCTCCAGCCTCCCACCACCACGCTCCCCTCGATCTCGCCACCATTCCCCCTGACGATCCCGCCGTCTACCGGATGCTGCAGGAGGCGGACACCATCGGGATCTTCCAGGTGGAGTCGCGGGCGCAGATGGCGACGCTGCCGCGGCTCAAGCCCACCACCTTCTACGACATCGTCGTCGAGGTGGCGATCATCCGGCCCGGACCGATCGTCGGGCAGATGGTGCATCCCTACCTGAAGCGCCGGCAGGGGCGGGAGCCGGTGGCGTACCCGCACCCCTCGCTCGAGCCGATCCTGGCGCGGACGCTGGGCGTGCCGCTCTTCCAGGAGCAGCTGCTGCGGATGGCGATGGTGGCGGCGGGGTTCAGCGGCGGTGAGGCGGAGGAACTGCGCCGCGCCTTCGGGTTCAAGCGCTCGGAGCAGCGCATGGCGCAGATCGAGGGCAAGCTGCGCGGCGGGATGGCGCGGCAGGGGATCACGGGGAGCGCGGCTGCGGAGATCATCCGGTCGATCACCTCGTTCGCGCTGTACGGCTTCCCCGAATCGCACGCGGCCAGCTTCGCGCTGCTGGTCTATGCCAGCGCCTACCTGAAGGCGCATTACCCGGCGGCGTTTTACGCGGCCATCCTCAACAACCAGCCGATGGGGTTTTACCATCCGTCCACGCTGGTCAAGGACGCGCAGCGCCACGGGGTCCGCTTCGCGGCGATCGACGTGCAGCGGTCCGACTGGCCGTGCCACGTGCAGCCGGACGGCCGCCTGCGGCTGGGCCTGATGTATGTGAACGGTTTGAGGAAAGAGGCGGGGCAGGCCATTGCGGACGGCAGACGGCAGACTGCAGATGACCCATTGCCGACTGGCGATGGTCGATTGGGGCAGCCGCTCGAACGTTGTCCCAAATGCGGATGTGACGATCAGTCCATGCTCGAGACGCTGCACACGCACGAAGGGTTCTGCAACGTCTGCTCGCATTTGTGGACACTGCCCATAACCGCGAGCCAATCGCCAATCGCCAATCCGTCAATCGCCAATCCGTCAATCGGCAATCTGCCGTCTGCAATCTGCAATCGTTTCGACACCCTGGACTCCCTGATCCGCAGTACCGGCCTCCGCCGCGACGAGGTCGCGACGCTGGCCGAGATCGGCGCGCTCAACGCGTTCGGGTTCGATCGCCGGACCGCGCTCTGGCAGGTCGAACAGGCCGTGCGGCCTGCCGGGGAGCTCTTTGCGGATCAGGTCCCAGCCGCACCCACGCGCGTGGACGAGCCAGCGCGCGAAGGCGGCTCCCCCCTCAAGCCGATGACCGTTCCTGAGCGTCTGCTGGCCGATTACGCCGGCACCAGCCTGACGATCGGGCCGCACCCGATGTCGCTGCGGCGGCCGGAGCTGGCGCTGCGCGGGGTGCTGCGGGCGAGCGAACTGCCGGCGGGCCGCCACGGGCGGCGGGTCCGGGTGGCCGGGGCGGTCATTACGCGCCAGCGGCCCGGCACCGCCAAGGGGTTCGTCTTCCTGACCCTCGAGGATGAAACCGGGATTGCGAACATCATCGTCCGGCCGGACCTGTTTTCCGAGCAGCGGGCCACCATCGTGGGGGAGCCCTACCTCCTGGTGGAGGGGACGCTGCAAATCCAGGAAGGTGTCACATCCGTGAAGGCGGAACGGCTACACTCTCTCGGTGGAAATTCGCCGCCGCTCGACTCCCACGACTTCCGCTGAACCTCAGCTGGCAGTCCGCTTGCAAACTCCAGCCGGGATGAGACACAAAGTCTTGCTGCTGGGCGCCGTCGTCTGCCTGGGAATGGGCTGTCACGCCGCCATCAGCTCCACCCTGACGGCCCCTCCGACGGCCGACCAGATCGCGGAGCTCTGGTATCCGCCCGCCCCCAACCGGGACCTCTTTCTCGGAGTCGGCGGGAGCCGCCTGGCCCCGGACCCCGCCGCGACCTACAAGGTCCTGGAGCTCAAGCGCACCGGGTTCAGCATGGGAATGACCGTGGAGGGCCCCGGGGACCGGAAATGGAGCGCCAAGCTTCCCCCGGAGGCCTCGACCGAGGTGGTCGCGTCCCGCCTGCTGTGGGGGGTCGGGTATCATCAGCCGCCGATCTACTACGTCGGCGGTTGGAATGCTGACGGGGCCCAGGACCCCAACCCCCAGCTGCCCGCCCGGTTCCGCGAATCGAAACCGGATCTCTATGGGCTCGACAGTAAAGAAATCTGGTCGTATTACCGCGGCCCCTTCGTGGGCACCCGCGAACTGAACGGCCTGCTGGTCCTGCAGGTGATGCTCGGCAACTCGGACCTGAAGGACGAACAGAACGCGCTGTATACCCTGACGGAGCCGTTCGAAGGGGCCTCGCGCTGGTATGTGGCCCGGGACCTGGGCCAGTCGTTCGGCCGGACCGGCGTGCTCGACGCGCCGCGCGGGGACCTCCGGGTGTTCGAGGAGACCCCGTTCATCAAGGGGATGGTCGGCCCGCACGTCCGGTTCGAGTATCGCGGCCGCCACGGCCGGCTGGTGGACCACATGACCCCCGCCGACGTGCGCTGGGCCTGCGAAAAACTTCAGCGCCTGACCGACAAGCAGTGGGATGATGCCTTCCGCGCGGGAGGGTACGCACCCGAAGTGGCGAACCGCTTCATCCGGCGGTTGAAGCACAAGATCGAGGAAGGGCTGGCGCTGCCGAAATGACGGACAGAGTTCGACTGGGCCTGGCGACGACGCTGGCGTTTCTGGTGATGTGCGCGGCGCCGCTGGCGCTCTCGGCCATGCAGCCGGACCCCCTGACGGCCGCGGCGTCGAAGACGCGGAGCGAGGTGCTGCCGCCCGACACCCTCGACGAAATCCGGCACGCGCTGTTGCGCCTGCCGCTGGCCGCCGGGCTCGGCGCCATGCTGGCGTTCCGGCCGAAACGGCGCGGCACGCCGCCGCGCCAGGTCGCGGTCATCCAGACCCAGATCATTCTTGCGGTCATGGCGGCAGTCGTGATGCTGGTGGTCGGCAGCAACCTGGCGCGCGCCTTCGGGGTCGTCGGCGCCGCCGGCCTGGTGCGCTACCGCGCGAAAATCGAGGACCCGAAGGACGCGGGGGTCATGCTGTCGACCCTGGCGGTGGGGCTGGCGTGCGGGGTCGGCCAGTATGTCATCGCGGCGTTTTCCGCGGTCTTCATCCTGCTCGTGCTCTGGGTGATCGAGTCGTTCGAGCCCGACGCCAAGAAGCTCTACACGCTGACCATCAAGATGGGGGACGATACCGACGGGCGCCTCAAGGAGTTCGACGCGGTCCTGAAAAAATTTCAGGTAGACTTCACCATGGTCACCGCGTCCGACGAAGCGGTGGGGTACGAACTCGAAGTGCCGCTCGAACTGGACCGTGATCGCGTCACCAAGGCCCTCTTGCGGCTCGACCCCGAGGGGCACGCGGCCGTCGAATGGGCCGAAAAGAAAATCAAGTCGAAGTGAAGCTGATCATCCAACCCGGCGACGGTGTCGCACCCGTCATCGCCGCGATCCAGAAAGCCCGCAAGACCATCGACATCGTGATCTTCCGATTCGACCGGCCGGCGGTCGAGACGGCGCTGGAAGATGCGGTCGGGCGCGGGGTCGCGGTCCGCGCGTTGATCGCGCACACCAACAAGGGCGGGGAGAAGAACCTCCGGAAGCTCGAGCTGCGGCTGCTCGAGCGGGGCGCCACCGTGGCCCGCACCGCCGACGATCTGTCGCGTTACCACGGCAAGATGATGGTGATCGACGGCGCCGCGCTGCACGTCTACGGTTTCAACTACACCAAGCTGGATATCGAGCAGAGCCG
Organism: Vicinamibacterales bacterium; assembly: GCA_046594705.1. GTDB lineage: Bacteria > Acidobacteriota > Vicinamibacteria > Vicinamibacterales > 2-12-FULL-66-21 > JAICSD01. The sequence goes on along the minus strand of JBKJRJ010000282.1, from coordinate 1,296 downwards.
CAGCTTCGGCATCATCACGCGCGACAAGAAGATCGTCCGCGAGGCGGCGCAGCTGTTCGACGCCGACGCCCTGCGCCAGAACTACGCGCCCACCCATCCGCGGCTGGTGGTCAGTCCCGAAAACTCACGCGCGCGGCTGACCGCGTTCATCAAGGGAGCCCGCAAGGAGCTGCTGGTTTACGACGCGCAGGTCAGCGACAACGCGGTCCAGAAGGTGCTGGCGGAGCGCGCCAAGGCCGGCGTCAGGATCCGGATCATCGGGACACTCGAGAAGCAGAACCCCGACATCAAGGTGCGGTCGCTGGCGCCGCTCCGCCTCCACGTCCGGGCCATGATCCGCGACGGCACGTCCGCCTTCGTGGGCAGCCAGAGCCTCCGCAAACTGGAGCTGGAAGGGCGCCGCGAAGTCGGCATCATCATCCAGAACGCCGGCGTGGTCAGGAAGTTACTGGCGGTGTTCGCGTCCGACTGGAAGACCAGCGGCAAGAAGCCGCCCGCGTAGCTACTTCCGCCGGGTGATCGTGCCGGAGTCGATCACCGCTCCCGTGCGGTTGATGGCGTTGAACGTCAGGGTGTCGCCGTCGATCTCCATCAGCATGAAGGTCTGTTCGCTGTCGTTGCCGAACGCGGTCAGCGGCGACGGCTTGCGCAGGTCTCCGGCCCGCAGCTGACCTGACGATCCCTCCACGAAATACTGGATGCCGTTCTGCGGGACGATGCGCTCATACGCATGGTCGTGGCCGTTGAGGACCAGGCTGACGTTGTACTGGATGAACAGCGGCTCCAGGACGGCGCGCAGCTTGAGCTGCGAGCCGTGGGTGCGGGAGGAGGAGTAGGGCGGGTGATGGAAGAACGCGATCTTCCATTTCTCGTTGGACTTCTTCAACTCGTCCTCGGTCCACTTCAACTGGTCGGGATCCATGTAGGTGGTCTCGAGTGCGAAGAAGCGGACGTCCTGCTTCGGCGCCTTGAAGGTGTAATACAGCTTGCCGTCCATGTTGAACAGCTTGTAGTAGCGCTGTTCGCGGGAATCGTGATTGCCGAGGCTGGCGTAGAACTTCACACCCTTGTCGAGCAGCGCCTTGTAGGGCGCCTCGAACTTCTTGATGAAATCCTGCGGGCGATCCGAGCCGTAGATGTTGTCGCCCATCATCACGACCAGCGGAAACGGGAAGCGGGCGTGCCAGTTCGCCATCTGCTCGCCGATGTCGTACTGCGCCTGGGCGCCATTGCCGTTGTCGCCGATGACCGCGAAATGCAGCGAGTCGGGCTTATTGGGAAGCGGCACCGGCGCGG
>JBKJRJ010000198.1:0-5204 GCA_046594705.1 Vicinamibacterales bacterium | reverse complement strand
ATGGGCTTCGCCGTGCCGGCCGCGATCGGCGCGAAGCGCGCCAGGCCCGAGGCCGAGGTCTGGGTGGTGGTCGGCGACGGCGGGTTCCAGATGACGATGTGCGAGCTGGCGACGGCCGTGCAGGAAGGGATCGCGATCAAGGTCGCCATCATCAACAACGGGTTCCTCGGGATGGTGCGGCAGTGGCAGGAGTTCTTCTACGAGCGCCGTTACGCCGCCACGCCGCTGTCGGGGCCGGACTTCGTGAAGCTGGCGGACGCGTTCGGCATCCACAGCCGCGCCGTGCTCACCCGCAAGGACGTGCGGCCGGCGATCGACGACGCGCGCGCGCACGCCGGGCCCGTGGTGATTGATTTCCGGGTCGAGCAGGAAGACACCGTGTATCCGATGGTGCCGGCGGGCGCGGATCTGCACGCGATGATCCGCCGGCCCAATCCGATCGTCGAGACGGCGGCCGACTAGTCCCTGGTCCCTGGGTCCCTGGTCCCTGGTCCCTGGTCCCTGGTCCTTAGTCCTTGGTCCGGAGTCCGTGGTCCGGAGTCGGTCGTCGGTCGTCGGTCGTCGGTTGGAGACTACTTGTTGTTCTTTGTGCCTTGGTGACTTTGTGTCTTCGTGGTCGTCGCCGTAGCGCAGCCCACGAACACGCTGCCTTCAGGGTTCTCAGGTTCGGGGTTCTGGAGACGATGCTGTGAAGCTCCATATTTTTGCCGTTTACGTTGAGGATCAGCCCGGCGTGCTGAACCGCGTGTCGTCGCTGTTCCGGCGCCGCGGCTTCAACATCCACTCGCTCAGCGTCGGCACGTCCGAAGTCGTGGGCATCTCGCGCATGACGGTCGTGGTGCGCACCGACGACGGCGGCGCCGCGCGCTTGCGCGCACACCTCGACAAGCTCGTCCCGGTGGTGCGGATCGACGACCTGAGCGAGCGTCCAGCGGTGGTGCGCGACCTGGCGTTGATCAAGGTGAGCGCCAGCCACGAAGGGCGCGCCGCGGTCATGCAACTCGCCGACGTGTTTGGCGGACGCGTGGTGGACGTGGCGCCAGGTTCGCTGGTGGTGGAGATCTGCGCGTCCGAGGCCAAGGTGGACGGCTTGCTCGAAGTGCTGCGCCCGTATGGCGTGCTCGAGATGGTGCGCACGGGCCGCGTCGCGATGGACCGGGGGTCGGTCCTCGACGCCCCGCGCGAGGCAACGGTTGAACTCGAGGCGGCGCAGGGCGTGTCTTTTTCCGTGTAACGGACCAAAGGGTCCCTGGTCCCTGGTCCCTGGTCCCTGGTCCTTGGGTCCTTGGGTCCTTGGTCCTTGGGTCCCTGGTCCTTGGTCCTTGGTCCTTGGTCCTTGGTCCTTGGTCGATCCTTGGTAGTGTTTTCTGATCTTTGCGGGCTTCGTGCGGATGCGTGACGGTGCCGCGAATCTTTTGTTCCTGATACGGAGGGTGTGATGGCTGCGAGGGTGTACTACGATGCGGACGCTGACCTGTCGTTGATCAAGGCTTGCAAGGTGGCGGTTCTTGGCTATGGATCGCAGGGGCATGCGCACGCGCTCAACCTCAAGGACAGCGGCGTTTCGGTTCGCGTCGGCCTTCCGGCGACGAGCCAGTCGCGCGCCAAGGCGCAGGCACACGGCCTCGAGGTCGTCGATCCGGCGCAGGCGTCGGCGTGGGCCGACGTCATCATGGTGCTCGTGCCCGATACCGCGCAGGCGGCGCTCTACCGCGACGCCATCCGGCCCCATCTGTCGGCCGGAAAGACCCTGATGTTCGCCCACGGCTTCAACGTGCGGTTCGGCACGCTGGATCTGCCGGCCAATATCGACGTCTCGATGATCGCGCCCAAGTCGCCCGGGCACCGCGTGCGCGAGCTCTACCAGGAAGGCGCCGGCACCCCGGCGCTGCTGGCGGTGCACCAGGACGCGTCGGGCCACGCCAAGGCGCTGGCCTTGTCATACGGCTGCGGCATCGGCGTGACGCGCGCCGGGGTCATCGAAACGACCTTCGCGGAAGAGACCGAGACCGATTTGTTCGGCGAGCAGGCGGTCTTGTGCGGCGGCGTCAGTGCGCTGGTCAAGGCGGGCTTCGACACGCTCACCGAGGCGGGCTACCAGCCGGAAGTGGCGTACTTCGAGTGCCTCCACGAGCTGAAGCTGATCGTCGACCTGATGTATCAGGGCGGCCTTGGCTACATGCGCTACTCCATCAGCGATACGGCGGAGCACGGCGATTACACGGGGGGACGCCGCCTGATCACCGAGCAGACGCGCAACGAGATGCGCCTGATGCTCAAGGAAATCCAGGACGGGACCTACGCACGCGGCTGGATCGCCGAAGACAAGGCCGGGCGGCCGTGGTTCAACGAAACGCGCCGCCGCGAGCAGGAACACGCGATCGAAGATGTCGGCGCCAAGCTCCGCGCGATGATGCCGTTCCTCAAGCCGGTGGCGCGACGCGAGCCGGTGGGCACCGCGTAGTCAAGAGTAGGCCTGTAGGGGCGGTTCGACTGCGTTGTTGCTGTCGGTTGCGCTCGTGGGTGTTCAAGGGCGGGGCTTCGGCCCCGCCTTTCGTGCGTCAGGCAGCGCGAACGCCACATAGACACCACCCGGGCCGCCGTGACGCGACTTGCCGCCGCCCGCGGCGACCACGACATACTGCCGCCCGTCCACCGCATACACCGCCGGCGTCGCGTTGCCGGAAGACGGCATGGTGGCTTCCCACAGCAGCGCGCCAGTCGCCTTGTCGAAGGCGCGCATCTTCCGGTCGTGATTCGTGGCGGCGATGAACACCAGGCCGCCGGCGGTGACGACCGGGCCGCCGTAGTTTTCGCTGCCGGTGTTCGTGATGCCCTGCACGGCCAGCTCGGGATACTCGCCCAGCGGAATCGTCCACGCGTACTCACCGGTGTTGAGGTCGATGGCGTTCAACGTGCCCCACGGCGGCGCCACCGCCGGGTAGCCGTCCGGATCGAGGAACTTGTCATACCCGGTGAAGCGAAAACTGCTGTTGATCCGCGGGTGCGGCGGATCGCCGCCGCGGCCGGCTGCTGCGGCCGCCGGCGGCGTGTCCTGGCCGGTCATCACGAACTGCACAATGGCGTTGACGAGGGTGGCCTCGAGTTGCGGATAGCCGGGCATCCGTCCTTTGCCCTGTCGCACGGCTGCCGTCACCTCGATGAAACTGCGGCGCGCCGCAATCCCGACCAGCGTTGGGATCTGCGGCGGCGTGCCCTCGCGATCGTCCTTGTGGCAGGTGGCGCAATGCTGCAGGTAGAGGCCTCGCCCGCTCTGACCGGCGGTGTTGGGCGCCATCATCCCGGTCCACGCGAGATCGTTGGCGTTGACGTAGTACAACCCGGTGTCGGGATCGAACGCCTGTCCGCCCCATTCCGCTCCGCCGTCGTAGCCGGGAAAGACGACGGTCGGCCGGTCGACGCCGAACGGAATGAATTGACCGTCGCTGCGCACATCGTTGAAGCGGCCAAGTGCCCACTGATGAACCGCCGGCGTCCGGTTCGAGAGCAGGTCGCTCGTCAGCCGCTGGCGCGAGAACGGCGCGGGTTTCGACGGAATCGGCTGGCTGTCACGCGCCTCGTCTCCGGGCAGGGTGGCGCCGGGAAACTTCCTGTACTCAATCGGAAACAGGGGCTTGCCGGTGACACGATCGAAGACGAACAGGAAGCCGTGCTTGGTCGCCTGTGCGACGGCGTCGATCGTTCGCCCGCCGCGCCGCACGGTCACGAGCGTCGGTGGCGCGGGCAGATCGCGATCCCAGAGATCGTGCCGCACCACCTGGAAATGCCAGAGACGCTTCCCAGTCGCGGCGTCGAGCGCGAGGAGCGAGTTGGCGAACAGGTTGTCGCCCAGCCGATCCGCGCCATAGAAGTCGGACGCCGCCGATCCGGTGGGCACGTAGACAATGCCCCGGCCCTCGTCGAGCGCCATTCCGGCCCAGTTGTTGGCGCCGCCCGAGTAGTCGCGGGCACCGCGCGGCCAGGTGCCGGATCCGGTCTCCCCCGCCTTGGGAATCGTATGGAAGGCCCATCGCAGCGCGCCGGTCCGGACGTCGTAGGCCCGAATATCGCCGGGCGAGGCCGGCAGCGACTCGCCGACGCGGCCGCCGACAATCATCAGATCGCGGAAGATCACGCCAGGCGTCGTGAGCGTGACGCTCTGCGCGCGGGGGTCACGGCCCAGATGCTCGCGCAGGTCGATCCGTCCGGCCGTGCCGAAGCCGTCGATCGGCTGGCCGGTCGCGGCATCGAGCGCGTAGATGAAGCTGGACACCGCCGCGAAGACGCGCCGGTCGCGGCCATCGGACCAGTACATGACGCCGCGGTTGGGTCCGCCGGCGCGGATGCCCGCGTCGAAGGTCCACAGGTGCGCCCCGGTGGCCGCGTTGACCGCAAAGGCCTTGTGCGTCGGGGTGTAACCATAGAGGACGTCGCCGACGACGAGGGGCTGCGTCTGCAGGGCTCCCGGCTCCCCGGTGTCGTAGGTCCACGCCACCTCCAGCTGCTTCACGTTGGTCCGGTTGATCAGGTCGAGCGGGGAGTAGCGCCGCTGCTCCGGTCCGCCGCCGTATCCCCAGATGGACGAGGCCGGCTTCTCGACGCGCTGCGCGACGAGGGACCCCGTCAGCGCCGCGAGGCCGCACGCGGGCAGCAGCCAGCTTCCCGCGCCGGCGACCGAGCGCCTGAGACGTGCCGTGATGGATGCAGATGGTCGCATTTGGGGGCGCTCCAGGATTGGCGAGGCTAGCCTAGAGAGCGTACAAGAGAAAGACCCGGGATTCGGACACTTCCGTTCCCCCGCGGTCCCGAACGGTCATCTCATTGGCACACGTTGAAACACATGCCGCTGCCGGCGGTAGCGGCGTCAGTTGACGGTGGGCTCTTGATTTTGTGATGCGGTGTTTGTCTCACTTCTCCCCTTCCTGCAGCCGTGTGTTGTGGCCCGCTCGGATACGCCAAACGCCGTGCTGTTTCGTAAACAAGAAGGTCTTTCGATACGGGATAATTTTGCCGGGGGCACGTTCGTCCCCGGTGAGTTCGCTGCGCGCATGCGCGATCGCGATGTCGGGTGTGATGAAGGTTAAATCTTCGACACGCTGAGGGCTGAGCTGGCTAGCCTTATAGATGGTGTCGTGGATGCGCTGGAAGCCCTCCTTGATTGCCGCTTTACCGCGCCAGTAACCGCCGCGCCAGTTCACCCAGTC
>JBKJRJ010000148.1:0-10245 GCA_046594705.1 Vicinamibacterales bacterium | reverse complement strand
TGCCACCGGTGGCGTCACCGACGGCGCGGACACGGGGGGACGGGACGCGATCGGAGGACTGACCGCCCGCGCCTGCTGCGATTGCGGAGCCGGGGCCGCGGGCCGCGCCAACCGTGTTCGCGCGTACCACACGTACAGGATGCCGGCGGCAACGACCGCGACGGCGGCGGCCCGAGCGTATGCGGCGGCCCCGCCGCGCGTGTGACGCTTCGACGCATCCCACGGTCTGGAGCCACGGGCGATCGCGCCGGCGCACGCCAACCGGATGGCCGCCGCCATGTCGGCCAGCTTCTCGACCATCGCCGGCTTGACCACCAACCCTTCGAGCGAGTCGAGCGTTTCGACCTCGACATCGAGTTCCTCGATGAGCGGCATCGTCAGCGATCGCAGGTCGGGCAGGTTGCCGCAGGTGATGACGGCGCCGACCGGCGCGCCCTGCTTGCGCGCCTCGGCCATCGCGCGCTTCACTTCGGGCGACAGGAACGAGACCAGCGAGTAGCGCTGGAGCAGCCGGGCCTGGCTGCCGCTGGCGCCGACGTTGGAGTCCCAGGTGAACGAGTGCGCGTAGAGCTGCTTGCCGGGTCGCACGACCACGATCGCCACGCCGCCGCGGTTGATCGCCAGCCAGCAGGTGGATCCTTCGCCGCGGGAGGTCTTCAACCGCGCCAGCGCCGCCAGGGCGTTGCACGGAGACACCACCCGTTCGACCCTGAACCCGGCCGCCGTCAGCGGCTCCAGCAGGGGCTGGACCGTCGGATCCCTGCGGTTGGCGCCGTCCGGCAGGCCCCAGAGCACCACGCGGCACCGCCGCGGTAGCCGCAGCGTGCTGCGCGCCTGGCGTATCGCCACCGTGAATGCCTCGGCGCCCGGGAATGCCCCCGGGTCGAGAATTTCGGCCGCCGAGACATGGACCTCCCCGCTCCGCACCGAGGTGCGCGCGAAGGCACAGGTATCCGCGCCGAGTTCAATCGCGGTGATCGTGGCCATGTCGTCTGAGGGGACGCTCCATTAGCGCATGTGCCGGGACGGACAGTAAACCTGAGCCGTATGCCCACCGATCGTCTAAGATGTCTCCACTCCCATGAAAGACGCGGGGATTCATGCCGGTGATATTCGCAGCCAGACGAGCGCGCTGATCCGCGAGCGGCAGGACGCCCTGACGGCGGACGTCGTGAGCCAGATCGCGGAAATCGGCACGTCGCTGGAACCCGGCGAGCTGCAGGGGTGTGCCGAGCTGTTGCTCCGACTGTTTGCCGCCAGCGTCGACGCCGGAATGCTCGACACGGGATCCGCGGCAATGCGCGACCTCGGACGCTACTGCCCGCCGCTCACGACGCGCCACCTGCTCGATGCCGTTCATCACGCCGAGCGCGTGATCCTCGATGAGGTCGCCCTTGATGATCGCCTCGGGGCGACGTCGGAGCCCTGGGCCGTGGTCGCCCACGCGATCCGGCGCGCCACGCTCGAGATCCTCGGCGCCCACGCCGAGCAGATCGCCGGGCGCGAGGTGCCGGTCGTGGTCCACGACGCGCTGACCACCCTGGTCGCGGGGCCGGTCTTCAAACTCGTCCTCGCGCAGGAGATCGAGCGGGCCCTGCGCCACCAGCACTCGGTGGCGCTGCTGCTGTTCGACATCGACGACTTGTCGCAAATCAACCGCGAGCATGGCTGGGGCGTCGGCGATCGCCTGCTCGAGCGCACCGGTATCCTGGCGCGCCAGTACTTCCGGACCCACGACTGGGTCGCGCGTCACGGCGACGACGCGTTCGCCGTCCTCCTTCCGGAGACGAGCGTCGATCAGGCGGCCCTGCTGGCCGCGCGGTTTCGCGAAATGGTCCAGCATCGTCTCGTCCTGCACGACCACAACACCAGCATGACGAAGATCGTCACGGTCAGCGCCGCGGCCATCGGCACCGATCTCGTGCAGTCGGAAATCGACGCGGCCTACGTGCTCGCGGAAGCGGAAGCGGCGGTCCTTCGCGCGAAACTGAACGGCCGCAACCGGATCGAACGGGTGGCGCTCCTGCCCACCGCGCTCACGATTTTCGGCGCGGCGACGATGCTCAGCCAGACGCCGCACCAGATCGGGACCCTGATCCGGCAAGGCGCGCTCACGGCCACGCGCCGGGGCCGCCACCTCCACGTCGATCGCGACCAGATCGAGGCCTACCGCAAGGCGCGCCGCTAGCAGGCCGATCCCCGTCATCCTTCCTTGTCTTCGTACTCGGTCTTCAGGCGGGCGACCACTGTCGGATCCGCGAGGGTGGTGGTGTCGCCGATCGCCTTGCCCATCGCGATGTCGCGCAGCAGCCGGCGCATGATCTTGCCGGAGCGCGTCTTGGGGAGATCCGCGGTGAACAGGATCTGGTCGGGCCGCGCGATGGCGCCGATTTTCTTGACCACGTGCTCCTTGAGCTCCGAGGCGAGGGCGTCGGACGGCTGCTGCCCCTCTTTCAACGTGACGAACGCGGCGATCGCCTCGCCCTTGATCTCGTGAGGCTTGCCGACGACGGCCGCTTCGGCGACGCGGGGATGATCCACCAGCGCACTTTCCACTTCCATTGTTCCCAGCCGGTGGCCGGCAACGTTCAGCACGTCGTCCACCCGTCCGAGCAGCCAGTAGAATCCGTCGTCGTCCAGGCGCGCGCCGTCGCCGGTGAAATAGGAGCCGTCGGGCCACTGCGTCCAGTACTGCTTCACGAAGCGTTCTCGATCGCCGTAGATGCCACGGAGCATGGCGGGCCAGGGCCTGGTCAGCGTGAGCAGGCCGCCCCCCTGCTCCACCCGCGCGCCTTTCTGATCGCGGATCTCGGCGAACACGCCCGGGAACGCCTGCGTGGCGGAGCCGGGCCGGGTGCTGGTGATACCGGGCAGCGGCGTGATCATGATCATGCCGGTTTCGGTCTGCCACCAGGTGTCGACGATCGGGCAACGCTCGCGCCCGATGTTCAGGTGATACCAGACCCACGCTTCGGGGTTGATCGGCTCCCCGACAGAGCCGAGCAGCCGCAGCGTGCCGAGGTCGCGCTTCGCGGGCCATTCAGTGCCCCAGCGCATGAACGCGCGGATCGCGGTGGGCGCGGTGTAGAAGATGGTGACGCCGTGGCGCTCGATGATCTCCCAGAAGCGATCCTTGTGCGGCCAGTCGGGTGCGCCCTCGTACATCAGGACCGTGGCGCCGTTGGCCAGCGGGCCGTAGACGACGTAGCTGTGCCCGGTCACCCAGCCGAGATCGGCCGTACACCAGTAGACGTCGTCCTCTTTCAGGTCGAAGACCCACTTGGTCGTCGCATAGGTGCCCGTCAGGTAGCCGCCGGTGGTGTGAACGATGCCCTTGGGTTTGCCCGTGGTACCGGAGGTGTAGAGGATGTAGAGCATGTCCTCCGAATCCATCGCCTCGGGCTGGCACTCGAGCGCCGCGTCCTGCATGAGCCGGTGATACCAGTGATCGCGGCCTTCCTGCATGTGCACGGGAATGGGCGCGCCGGGCTGTCTCTGGACGACGACCACGTGCCGGATCGACGGCGTGCCGGTGAGCGCCTCATCAGCCATCTGCTTGAGCGGGACGATCTGACCGCGCCGATAGCCCCCATCGGCGGTCACCAGCAGCCCGCATTGTGAATCGTTGATGCGGTCGCGCAGCGACTCGGCGCTGAAGCCGCCGAACACCACGCTGTGGATGGCGCCGATGCGCGCGCAGGCGAGCATCGCGATGGCGAGCTCCGGTACGAGCGGGAGATAGATCGCCACCCGGTCGCCGCGGGTCACGCCGAGCGACTTCAGCACGTTGGCAAAGGCGTTGACCTGCCGGTAGAGATCCCAGTAGGTCAGGGTCCGGCGATCGCCCGGCTCCCCTTCCCAGATGAACGCGGCCTTGTTGCGGCGCGGCCCGCGGATGTGGCGGTCGATGCAATTGACGCTGGCGTTGAGCGAGCCGCCGACGAACCACCTGGCGTCCGGCGGGTTCGACTCCAGCACGCGCGACCATGGCGTGATCCACTCGAGCTCGCTCGCGAACGACGCCCAGAAGGCCTCGGGGTCGGCGGCCGCACGGGCGTAGACACCGGGATCGTTGGCGACGGCGTCGCGGCGCCACGCGTCCGAGGGTGGGAAGCGGCGGTCTTCCTGCAACAGGGCGGAAATTTCGTCCATGGCTATTTGAGACGGGCGGTCATCGCCGCGACGCGCGCGCGGACATCGGCGGCGAACCCGGTCTGTTCAGGGCTTGCGTACTGAATGAAGTGGTTGTAATGACTGATGGCGGACGACAACTCCCCCGCGGCCTCGAGCTGGCGGGCCAGGTTGTAGTGCGCCGCGGCGTTGCGCGGGTCGATCTCGAGGGCGCGTCTCAGGCTGCCCTGTGCGTCGCCGGATTGTCCAGCGGCCGACTGCGCGAGCGACAGGTTCACCATCGCGTCGGGGTTGCGCGAATCGATCTGGAGGGCGGCGCGCGCTTCCGCCGCCGACGCGTCGGGCCGGCCGAGTGACAGGTAGGCCGCCGACAGATTGACGCGGGCGGTGACGTACCTCGGATCGATCGCCACCACCCGCTGGAACTCGCGCGCGGCTTCGTCGAACAATCGTTTTCCGAGATAGAGGTTGCCCAGGTTGTTGTGCGCCTCCACGTTCATCTCGTCGCGCTGGAGCGCCGCGCGGTAGTGCAGCAGCGCCTGCTCGAAGTCGCCGGCGCGATGGTAATAGAGCCCCAGCTGGAATTCATCCGGGGCCGCCGGCGTCGCCATGGGCTTCGACTCAGGGGTCTTCGCCGGAACGCTCACCACAGGCGGCTTCGACTCGGCAGTCTTCGCCGGGACGTTCACCACAGGCGGCTTCCACACCGGCGTCTTCGCCGGGACGCTCACCACTGGGGGCTTCGACTCAGGGGCCTTCGCCGGCACGTTCGCCACCGGTGGCTTCGACTCAAGCGGCTTCTCGGCGGGGGACGCAGCGGGTTTTGCCGAGAGGACGGCTGGCGGCGGCGCGGTGGCCGGCAGCGTCGGCGCAATGGCGGCCGGGGTGGGAACAGGATCGATTGTCCGCGGCGGTGGCAGCCCCGCCGGCGGTCGAGGGTCGGGGGTGGCGGCGGTGTTCCGGGCGACTGACGCCGCTGGCCGTGCGCGCCGGGTCCAGCCGACGATCTCGGAGAACGGGATGAGGAGCCACACCAGCAGCACCCCGAAGGCGAGCACTGAACCGGCGATCACCAGGACAACGCGCCTGGCCCTCGGCTGATCGGACTTGTAGCCGAGTGCCGCCAGTACGGCGTCGGCATGCGCCGCGCGCGCCCGGTTCGGCGTCTCCGCGGGGCCGCGCCCGCGTCGTAACGCATCGTGGATTCGGCTCACTGATGGTCGGCAACCAGCTGGTCCGACGTCTGGTACTCGGGAGACCGCACGGCCGGGTCCGCGGCGGCCCGCACCCCGACCAGGCGGCCGGCATACTCTCGATAGTGCCACATCGTGGCGCCACCGGCGGCCAGCAGCGCCGCCACCGTCATGCCTGCGGCGAACGCGGCAAACCGCTGCCGCACCCAGCCGCGCACGGTGCGCCGCGGGCGCTGCAGCTCCAGCGATTCCGCGGCGTTGTCCACGTACGCCGGCAGGATGCGGTTGGTGTGGGCAGAATAGCCCGACAGCAGCGCGCGGTCGCAGAGCAGGTTGATCAGTCGCGGGATGCCGGCGGTGTAGCGATGGATGCGGCTCAGCGCTTTGGGCGCAAACGACACCGCCGCGCCGCCCCCTGCCACCGACAGCCGGTGCTGCACGTAGGCCGAGGTCTCGTCCTGCGTCAGCGGCTTCAGGTCGTAGCGAATGGACACGCGCTGATCGAGCTGCCGCAGCTCAGGCTTGCGCAGCAGATCCTTCAGGTTCGACTGCCCCACCAGCACGATCTGCAGCAGCTTCTCTTTCTCGGTCTCGAGGTTCGACAGAATCCGGATCTGCTCGAGCACCTGCAGCGGCAGGTTCTGCGCCTCGTCGATGATGAGCAGCGCCTGCGCGTGCAGCGACTGCAGCGACAGCAGGAATTCGTTCAGGGTCTCGATCAGCTCCTGCTTGCTCACCCCGACCAGACGCCCGCGCTTGATCTCGTCGCGCGACACCACGCCGAACTCCTGCAGGACCAGCCGCAGCAGGTCTTCCTCCGACAGGAACGGGTTGAGCACCAGCGCCGTGAAGGTCTTGCGGTCGATCTGTTCGAGGATGGCGCGGCACAGCGTCGTCTTGCCGGTGCCGATGTCACCGGTGATGACGACGAAACCCTCGCGGCGGCGAATCGCGTACTGCAGCAGCTCGAACGCGTTGGCGTGCGACGCGCTCTTGTAGAGATACTTTGGATCCGGCGTCAGGCTGAACGGCTTTTCCGTGAACCCGTAGTAGTCCTCGTACATGGTCACCCTCTGCTACTGTCTGCTGGCTGCGGTCAACGAGCCTGGCTTGACGATGGTCGGCTTGAGCAGCACCACGAGCTCGACACGGCCCTGCTGTTTCTGCGACGCGCCGAACATGCCCGACACGCCGGTCGCGGGAATGGCGAAGTCCTTCGCCCGCACCAGGCCCGCCACCATGACGGTCTGGCCGTCGATCGCGCGGGTGACCGAGTCGGATCCGGTGACCCGCATCAGCGGCGTGGACTTGAGGAAACCATCCCTGCGGTTGCCGTCGTGTTCTTCCCACGCGTGCGACACGCTCAACTGCACGAACCCGTCGGCGGAGATCTGCGGCAGCACGGTCAGGGTGAGCGCGCTGGCGCCCGGTGTCGACACGTGAACCATCGCCGGCTCGTTGTTCAGCGTCGTGACCTCGGGCGCCCACAGGTCGTGGATCTCGCCCTGTGAGGCCAGCGCCGCCCGGAGCGCCAGCGGGTCAGCCGCCAGGCCCGCGTCCGCAGCGCTTCCGGACAACCCAAGTTTTTCGCGGACGAGCCGCCAGTCGATGGCCAACGCCTCCCTCAAGGTCACTTCGAAGACGAGGGCCTGGACGCGGACCTGCCGGGCGCTGCGCGTATGCAGCGTCTCGAGGTAGAGCGCGACCCGATCCAGGCGCTCCGGAAAGTCGCTGACGAGCGCAAGACCCGAGCGGCCGTCCACGTGCACGCGGCCCGTGTCTGACAGCAGCGACTGCACTCCCGCGGTCACCCCGGCGAACACGTCGTCCCCCGGCACCACCGTCGTGATGGTCGCGCTGGCGTCGCCGTTGGCGGCGGTCCGCACCATGCCGCGCTGCACGTTGAGCAGGTTGAGATCGAACTGCCGCGTCTCGCGACGATGCTTCATCACCCGGATGATCGTGCCCTGCACCTCGAAGTCGAGGCCGAGCGGGGTGAGCAGCGTCGCGAGCGATTCGCGCAGCGACAAGCGCTTCAGCTCGCCGCGGAACGTGCCGGTCGCATCGGGGTCCATTGCGAGGCTGAATGGCGTGCCTTCGACAAGCAGCCGGAGCACCTCTCCGATGGCCATCGGTTCGGCGAAGCTGAGCGAGAGCCCGTTCTGGCGGTCGAGCATGGCTACGGCGTCGCGCTGGTCCAGCTGGGTGACCGGCAGGGGGGGCAACTGCTCCCCGGCCGGACGCGCGGGCGCCGCCGGCGCTCGAGACACCACGGGCGGCTGGCCCCCCCCGGCCAGACGGGTGGCCGGCAGGTCCTGGGCCGAGGCCCGGGTCGCCATCACGATGACCGCCGCAAGCAGGTGCCGACGCATAAGTTCTTACGCATCAGCGTGTTGCGCTCGTGCAGCTACCGGAAATGCCCGGAAGCGCGCGCCGCTGCACACTTTTGCTGCACGGTTTTTCGGCGTGTGAGAGGAGCAGCGATAGAGGTTCCCGGGAAGGCCCCGGGAACCGTGGGGGCTACCCGATCAGAAGGCCGGCCCGGCCGGCGGCAGGATCTCAACGGTGCCCGGAGGCGGCGGCAGGTCCTTCTTCTTGAACAGCGCGACCCCGAGGAGGCCACCCAGCATGCCGAAGATGGCGCCGATGATCGTCGAGAACATCAGCTTGAAGACCACCGCCACCGCCCCGACGTTCATGTTCTCGAGCATGCGGCGGGTCTCTTCGGGGATCTCCTGGTTGCTCGCGAGGATCCGCTCCATGAGCTGCTTCTGGATGGGACCCATCATCATCTCGATGGGAATCGACACCAGGGTACCGACCACCCCCCCGATCAATCCCGCCAGCAGGCCGACCAGCGCGCCGTCGGCCGCCGCGACGGGATACGGGTGGTTTTGCTGCATCAGGTAGGTCGCCAGCACCCCGCCCCCGATCACCCACAGGCAACAGCAATTGCCGATGTTGATGAGCGGCAGCGCCGACAGCACCCCGATGAAGAGGCCGCCGAACAGGGCCGGTTGAAGCTTGGGAGCTGCTGGGTACATCAGTCGTAGTACTCCCGACCGAGATGCGTGATGAGCTCTTCACCCTGCATGTAGCGCAGGGTGTTTTTCAGCTTCATCAACTGGATGAACAGGTCATGCTCTGGATACAGGCCGGCGGCGTGCATCGGGCTCTTGTAGTAGAACGAGAGCCACTCCTGAATGCCGCGCATGCCGGCCCGCTTCGCCAAGTCGAGGAACAGCGCGGAATCTAGCACGATTGGCGCCGCCAGGATACTGTCGCGGCAGAGGAAGTTGATCTTCAACTGCATCTTGTAGCCGAGCCAGCCGAAGATGTCGATGTTGTCCCAGCCCTCTTTGTTGTCGCCGCGCGGCGGGTAGTAGTTGATGCGGACGACGTGGCAGAGGTTCTCGTAGAGCTCCGGATAGAGCGCGGGCTGCAGGATGAAGTCGAGGACCGACTTCTTGCTTTCTTCCTTGGTCTTGAACGACTCGGGATCGTCGAGCACCTCGCCGTCGCGGTTGCCGAGGATGTTCGTGGAGTACCACCCCTCCACGCCGAGCAGCCGCGACTTCAGCCCGGGCGCGATGATCGTCTTGATGAGCGTCTGGCCGGTCTTGAGGTCTTTCCCGCACATCGGCGAGCCGGTCTGCTGGGCGAGCTGGATCAACGCGGGAATGTCGGCGCTCAGGTTCGGCGCCGCATTCGCGTACGGGATGCCCTCCTTGATGGCCGCGTAGGCGTAAATCATGCTCGACGGAATGTTGTCGTCGCTGTCCTCGAGCCCCTGTTCGAACGCCTCGATCGTGGCGTGCACAGGGGACTCCGTCAGGAAGACCTCGGTGCTGCCGCACCAGACCATCACGAGCCGGCTCAGGCCGTTATCGGCCTTGAACCTGTGAATGTCGGCGCGCACCTGCTCGGCGAGGTCGCGCTTGTTCTTGCCCGTTTTGACGTTCGGCCCGTCCAGGCGCTTCACGTAGCGGCGGTCGAATACCGCCGGCCACGGGCGGATCTGCTCGAGCTCGGGACGGATCTCGTCGAGCAGTTCGCGGTCCAGCACGCCAGCTGTTTTGGCAGCCTCGTAGCAGTTCTCGGCGAACAGATCCCACCCGCCGAACACCACGTCCTCGAGTGCCGCGAGCGGAACGAAGTCCTTGATCCGGGGAGAATTGGCCTCGGTACGCTTGCCGAGGCGGATCGTGCCCATCTGCGTGAGCGACCCAATCGGCTTGGCGAGACCCCGCCGGATCGCGATCACACCGGCGATCGTGGTCGTGCTGACGGCCCCGAGGCCGACCAGCATGATGCCGAGTTTTCCCTCGGCTTTTTCAATCTTTTGGGAATTTTTCACAACGGCCGACTATATCATCGGGGCCGTGGGGTGGTTCAGGAAGCAGACGCCGGCGGAACCGCTGCCGGTCACGTTCACCGCGGTCAAGCTGGGCGATCGGTTTCTGTCGGTCGGCGTGCGGGATCCGGCGCTCATCGCCGTCCTCTCCGGCAAGGCCGGCCTGACGGGCACCGCCTGCGCCGTGGACGCCGACCCGGCCGCGGTGACGAAAGCGGCGGGCGCGATCGAACGCGACGGCATCCTTGCCGACGTCAGACAGGCGTCCTGGGGACTGTGGCCGTATGACGATGGCAGCTTCGACGTCGCGCTCATCCGCGACCTGCTGCCGTCGCTGACACCCAACGAGCGATCACGGACGCTCTGGGAAGTGGTGCGTGTCCTGCGCCCCGGCGGCCGCGCGATCGTCATCGAACCCGCGCCTCGCGGCGGCTTCGGCGCCATGATCAGCCGTCAGACGATGGATGCCGATTACCTGGCGACCGGCGGTCCGGCGCAGGCGCTCAAGGACGCCGGCTTCGCCGCCGTGCGCATGCTCGCCGAGGTCGAGGGCGTCTGGTACGTCGA
>JBKJRJ010000497.1:0-14149 GCA_046594705.1 Vicinamibacterales bacterium | reverse complement strand
GACGAGGTGACGTTCTCCATCGACGGCGCCACCCAGGACAGCTACGTGAAGTACCGCCAGCGCGGCGATTTCGCCAAGGCGATCCGCAACCTGACCGCGCTGTGCGACGAGAAGCGGCAGCACGGCCTCGACGTGCCGTTCGTGAACTGGCGCTACATCCTGTTCTCGCACAACGACAGCGACGCGGAAATGGCGCTGGCGCGCACGATGGCCGCCGCGATCGGCGTCGATCGTCTGAGCTGGGAGATCACGGACCACCCCGAGGACATGTTCTCGCGCCGCTTCACGCCAGGCACGCCGGCGCACGAGCAGATTCAGAACGAGATCTGGGATCGCAGCGGTCTGGGCAACGCGATCCCCGGCGCTACGCCGCGGGCGCGGATCGACGTCGGCGGCACGTCGTGGCTCGACCGCGTCGGCAACGCCGCGCTCAGAGCCGCGCCGGGGCAGCCGCTGGAGGTCCAGACGCGCGTCACCAACCTGTCGCTCCGTCCGTTCCCCGCGCATGCGAGCTACGGCCGGCGGCTGGTCCGACTCGGCGCGCAGTTGTGCGCCGCCGACGGGACGCTGATCAATCGCGACTACGAACGGGCCTGGCTGCCCGGGCACCTGCCGGCGGGCGCGACCATGGACATCCCGATCACCGTGACGGCGCCGAATCAGCCCGGCCGCTACCTGCTCAAGTTCGACATGGTCAGCGAGGGGATCGACTGGTTCGAACAGTCAGGTTCGCCAACCACCACGCGGCCCCTGGTCGTCGGCTAGAGCACTGAAGATTGAAGATTGAAGATTGGAGATTGAAGATTGAGACCGGGCTCAGGGCGTAGGACTCACGACTCAGGGCATAGAGGCCGGGGAGGAGTCCGGACCCTAGCAGCGAGCCGTGAGCCCTAGGCCATGAGTCCTGGGCAGGCTAGTTCGCGAGTCGGGCGGCGTGGCCGACCGGCCGGGGAACCGGCATCGGTGAGGTCGCGACCGCGGTATTGCCTTCGACGATGCGCCAGGCGTCGACTTCCTCGAGGATGCGCGCCGCAAAGGCGGTGTGCAGCGCGTGGCCACCACGATGAGCCACGAGGTGGCCGATCACGGGGTAGCCGACCAGCGAGAGGTCACCGATCACGTCGAGAATTTTATGGCGGACGAATTCGTCCTCGAACCGGAGGGCGTTGTTCAGCACGCCCGTCTCACCCAGCACGATGGCGTTGTCGAGCGAGCCGCCGAGCGCGAGGCCGCGCTGCCGCAGCATCTCCACTTCCTTCAGGAAGCCGAAGGTGCGCGCCGGGGCGATGTCCTCCACGAACGTCTCGTCGGTGATCTTCATCGTCCGCGACTGGTGCCGGATGAGCGGATGATCGAAGCTGATGCTGTAGGTGACCTTGAAGTGATCGGACGGGTAGAGCGCGATGCGCTTCTCGCCCTGGCTGAGGGAGATTGGCCGCAGCACCTTGAGGAACTTCTTTGGCGCGGCCTGCCGCTTGACGCCGGCCTCGTTCAGGATCAGGTAGACGA
This sequence comes from Vicinamibacterales bacterium, assembly GCA_046594705.1. Classification (GTDB taxonomy): domain Bacteria; phylum Acidobacteriota; class Vicinamibacteria; order Vicinamibacterales; family 2-12-FULL-66-21; genus JAICSD01. The sequence continues at coordinate 12,640 of JBKJRJ010000497.1, read as the reverse complement.
ACGGCGCCGCGCTGCCGTCCATGATCGGCACCTCGGGCGTGTTGAGCTCAACGATGACGTTGTCGATGCCAAGTGCGGTGAGCGCGGCGAGCAGATGCTCGACGGTCTCGACCGACACCGCCTCGCGCGTCAGCCCCGTCGCGAGGCGGATACCGCCCAGGTGCGTGACGGTGGCTGGAATTTCGAGCCCCCCGAGGTCCGAACGCTGGAACCGGATGCCGTAATCGATCGGCGCGGGCTTCAGGGACAGCGTGACCTTGTTGCCGGAATGAAGTCCAATTCCGGTGCAGGACACAGGGCGACGGAGAGTTCGCTGCGAATTCATGACCTCTTCTAAATCTGGGAGAGCCACTCCAAGCTCAGCAAACGGTCTGCCATCCGCAACCGGCCACGATAAGGCGCCGCAAGGTGTTGATGTAAATGGAGTTCCTGGTGAGGATCGACGCGTAGTGCGCTGCGGGCCTGGGCTCTCTGTGGCCGTGCAGCCACAGGGCCGGGGACCAAAAGTGTGGCTATTCTGCCACGTTCGTCAACGTTGATTCCGGCTGTATCAGGCTGCGGCATGTGGTGACCCCAGAATCCCCGCCAGGAAATGTCCCGTAAATGATTCTCGGCTCCGCGCCACCGCTTCAGGAGTCCCCTGCGCGATGATGAGTCCGCCGGCTGAGCCGCCTTCGGGTCCCAGATCGATCACGTGGTCGGCCGACTTGATGACGTCGAGGTTGTGCTCGATGATGACCACCGTGTTCCCCTGGTCCACCAGCTTGTTGAGGACGTCGAGCAGCTTGTGGGTGTCGGCGAAATGCAGACCGGTGGTCGGCTCGTCGAGAATGTAGAGTGTGCGGCCGGTGCCGCGCCGCGACAATTCCTTCGCGAGCTTCACGCGCTGAGCTTCCCCGCCGCTGAGCGTGGTGGCGGACTGCCCGAGTCCGAGGTAGCCGAGCCCGACGTCCTGCAGCGTGCGTAGCTTGGTGGCAATCGGCGGGAAGTTCTCGAGCAGCGGCAGCGCCTGGTCGACGGTGAGGTCGAGCACGTCGGCGACCGACTTGCCGCGGTATTTGATCTCGAGCGTCTCGCGGTTGTAGCGGCGGCCCTTGCACTGCTCGCACGTCACGTAGACGTTTGGCAGGAAGTGCATCTCGATCGCGATAACGCCGTCCCCCTGGCAGGTTTCGCACCGCCCACCCTTGACGTTGAACGAGAAGCGCCCCGGGCGGAAGCCGCGCGCCTTGGCGTCGGGCAACATCGCGAACAGCTCGCGGATGAAGGTGAACAGACCGGTGTAGGTGGCCGGGTTCGAGCGCGGGGTACGGCCGATCGGCGACTGGTCGATCTGGATCACCTTGTCAATCTGATTGATCCCCTCGATCGCGCTGTGCGCACCCGGCTCGTCGGCGGCGCGGTAGAGCTCGCGCGCCAGCGAGCGATACAGGATGTCGTTCACCAGCGTGGACTTGCCGGAGCCGCTGACCCCGGTCACCGTAATCAGGACGCCGAGTGGAATCTCGACATCGATGTCTCTGAGGTTGTTCTCGCGCGCCCCCTTGATCACGATCGATCCCCGCGTGGTCGGGCGGCGCTGCTTGGGCGTTTCGATCGACAGCTCGCCGCGCAGGTAGGCGCCGGTGAGCGAGCCATTGTCGTCGGTCAGCAGGTCGGCCGGCGTTCCCTGGAAGATTAACTGTCCGCCATGCTCGCCGGCGCCTGGGCCGAGGTCGATCACGTAGTCGGCGGATCGAATCGTTTCTTCGTCGTGCTCGACGACGACCACGGTATTGCCGAGATCGCGCAGGCGCGCCAGCGTCGACAACAGCGCGCGGTTGTCACGCTGATGCAGCCCGATTGACGGCTCGTCGAGGACGTAGAGCACCCCCGTCAGGTTCGAGCCGATCTGGGTGGCGAGCCGGATGCGCTGTCCCTCGCCGCCCGACAGCGTCGCCGCGCTGCGACCCAGCATCAGGTAGCCGACGCCGACGTCGTTGAGGAACCGCAGCCGATCGCGAATCTCGCGCAGGACGCGGCTCGCGATCAGATTCTCGCGATCGGTCAGTTCGAGGCCGTCGAACACCTTGAGTGCTTCCGCGATCGGAAGCGTCACGTATTCGGTGAGCGTCCGCCCCTTGACCCGCACGGCGCGGCTCTGCGGTTTCAGTCTGGCCCCCTGGCACGACGGACACGGCCGCAGCGCGCGGTACGGCTCGAGACTCTCCTGCTCGACCCAGCTGCCCTCTTCGTAGCGGCGGCGCAGGTTCGGCACCAGGCCTTCGAAGCCGGCGCCGAATGGATCCTTGTCCTGTGGTTTGGACTTGGCGGCGCGCGCCGCACCGTCGCGCCCTTTCGCCGGCGTGCCGGCTTCGCCGCTGTCTTTCTTGGCGCCGAAAAACAGCAGGTCGCGCAGCTTCTTCGGCAGCCGGCGGAACGGGATCGCGAGATCGATGCTGAAGAACTTGCCCAGGGAGCCCAGCGCCTCCTTGACCAGCTTCTTGTCGCCGCGGGCCCAGGGGGCGATCGCGCCGTCCTGCAGCGAGAGATTTTCGTCGGGCACCAGCCGCGCCGGATCGAAATCGTAGACCGCGCCCAGCCCCTGGCACTCCTGGCAGGCGCCGTGCGGCGAGTTGAAGGAGAACGCGCGCGGCGTCATCTCCGGCATGCTCACCCCGCAGTAGGTGCACGCCAGCCGCCGCGAGAACAGCCGATCGCCGCCGTCGAGCGTGTTGATGACGACGATGTCGTCGGCCAGGTTGAGGGCGACCTCCACCGACTCGGTCAGGCGGCGCTCGACGCCGGGTTTCAGGATGAGCCGATCGACCACCACGTCGATGTTGTGATTGCGGCGCCGATCCAGCTTGATCTCGTCGTCCAGCGAATGCAACTGGCCGTCGATGCGCACCTTGGTGAAGCCGCGCGCGCGCAGCGCCGCCAGCTCCTTCTTGAACTCTCCCTTGCGGCCGCGCACCACCGGCGCCATCACGTTGATGCGCTCCTCGTTCGGCGACAGCATCACCATGTCGATGATGCGCTCGAGCGACTGCGAGGAAATCTCGCGGCCGCACAGGTGGCAGTGCGGGATGCCGATGTTCGCGAACAGCAGGCGGAGGTAGTCGTAGATCTCGGTGACCGTGCCGACGGTCGAGCGCGGATTGGATCCGGTGGTTTTTTGCTCGATCGCGATCGCGGGGGACAACCCGTCGATCAGGTCGACGTCGGGCTTTTCCATCTGCTCGAGGAACTGGCGGGCGTAGGAGGACAGCGATTCGACGTAGCGGCGCTGCCCTTCGGCGTAGATGGTGTCGAAGGCGAGCGAGGATTTCCCGGACCCCGACAATCCGGTGATGACGACCAGCTTCTCGCGCGGCAGATCGACGTCGATATTCTTGAGGTTGTGAACGCGCGCGCCGCGCACGGTCACCCAGTCATGTGCCATTACTGTTGAGATTTTTCCGGAAAACCCAAACAGTGATTGTACTACGCCGGAGCAGCGTCCGCGGCCCTCAGCTTGGAGTGCTTGAAGCCATACACGAAATAGAGGACCAGGCCGATCGCCAGCCAGATGCCGAACCGTTCCCACGCATGGGTTGGCAGGCCTTTCATGATGTAGAGACAGGCGGCGGCGCCGCCGATCGCCACCGGCCAGACAAACGGCACGCGGAACGGCCGGGGGCGACCCGGATCGGTGTAGCGCAACACCAGCACCCCGATCGCCACGATCGCGAAGGCGCTGAGCGTGCCGATGTTGGTCAGGTCGTAGATCTCGTTCTCGTCCATGAACAGGCTGCCGAACGCCACCACCAGGCCGGTCGCCACGGTGGTGACGTGCGGCGTCCGGTACTTGGGATGAATCTTCGAGGCCCAGCCCGGAAGCAGTCCGTCGCGCGCCATGGAGAAGAAGATGCGCGGCTGGCCGTACTGGAAGACCAGCAGCACCGCGCTCAGCGATACCACCGCGCCGAAGGCGACGAACCAGCTCGCAATCGGCAGGCCCGCCACTTCGAGCGCGCGGGCCAGCGGGTCCGCCGCCCTCAGCTCCGCATACGGCACCAGGCCGGTCGCGACGATGCCGACGATGACATAAATCACGGTGCAGATCGCCAGTCCGCCGAGGATGCCGATCGGCATGTTGCGCTGCGGGTTCTTGGTCTCTTCCGCGGCGGTCGAGATCGCGTCGAACCCGATGTAGGCGAAGAAGACGATCGCCGCTCCCTGGTGGATGCCGCGCCATCCGTTGGGCGCGAACGGCGTGTAGTTGTCCATGTTGATGTGGCTGGCGCCGAGCACGACGAACAGCGTCAGCACCAGCAGTTTCACCACCACCATGATGTTGTTGGCGCGCACGCTCTCGCGCACACCGATGTAGAGCAGCCAGGTGATCGCGAGCACGATCAGCGCCGCCGGCACGTTCAGCAGGACCGGGACGCCGGCGAACCGCGGCGCGGTCTGCAGCAGCGCGTGGACGGCGGGGTCTGAGCTGAGGAGCGCCGTGCGGTAGCCGTGCGTCAGCCAGGCCGGCAGGGTGATGCCGACCCCCGACAGCAGGGAGTTGAAATAGCCGCTCCACGCAATCGCCACCGCGATGTTGCCCACGGCGTATTCGAGGATCAAATCCCAGCCGATGATCCAGGCGACGAGTTCCCCCAGCGTCGCGTAGGAGTACGAGTAGGCGCTGCCGGCCTGCGGAATCATCGAGGCCAGCTCCGCGTAGCAGAGTCCGGCCAGTCCGCAGACGATCGCGAGCAGGATGAACGAGACCACCAGCGCCGGGCCCGCGCCGTAGCGCACGATCTCGCCGGATGGCAGCACTTCGCCGGCCGCCGCCGTGCCGATCGAGGAGAAAATTCCGGCGCCGATCACCGCGCCGATCGCGAGCATGATCAAATCGCCCGCGCCCATGACGCGCTTCAGCCCGTGATCGCCCTCGTCGGGAACCATCTCCGCTATCGGCTTGCGCCGGAAGATTTGATGCATCGCCACGGATTCTAGCTCAGCGCCGGCCCAATCGCGGCAGCCGCGTGAGGCGCAGCGTCCAGGCGAACATCAGCACGCTCGCCGTCATCCAGACCGCCGCCCAGAACCAGGCCGGCGCCAGAAACAGCCGCGCCATCGTCTCCGCATCCGATCGGCCGTGGACCAGGAACAGGACGCGGATGTCGAAGATGGCGTTGAGGGCCACCTGGATGGCGAGCACGCGCAACATGAACCGCGGCGCGCGGCCGCTGCCCTGCCGCGCCAGCGCCAGCAAGGTCAGCCCCCAGGCGAGCACCACCATCACGCCGAACACGTTCCGCATCCACATGACCGCCGTCAACAGCATGAAGGCGCCAATGCCCGCGAGGATCGGCCTTGCCCTCCGGTCGACCCGCGTGGCGGCCATCAGGAGGCAGCCGACGACGCTGGCCCCGAGATAGCCGGCCGACGCCACCAGGCCCTGCGCCACCCGGCCGGACGGCACCAGGCTTTGGGTCAGCCCGCTGGTGTTTGGATCGATGGTGATCGCCGCCACGCTCCCGCCGACCAGCACCACCATGACGGCGTGGCCGCATTCGTGGACCCAGGTCGTGAAGAGCGTGAACGGGTACAGGAGCAGCGGGCCCCAGGGCGTCAGGCTGATGCCGAGACAGAGCGCGGCCGCCAGCCAGAGCCCCGTGTTCACAGCGGGGGGAGCAGGCCGCGCAGCGGCACGCCGAGCCGGTAGACGGTTTCACTCGCAGCGAGCGCGATGCCGCCGTGCGGATCGAACGCCAGGCCGATGAGCGGGCCGCCCGACAGCATCAGTTCGGGGGCGTGCGGCGCGTCGAGCCGCAGCCGATAGAGTGCGCTTGACCCGGCGAGCGCCTCGACGACATAGAGGTGGCCGCTGGCGTCGAAGGCGAGCCCCTGCGGACGACCGAAACCCGTGCTCCACGCCGTGGTTTGCCCATCCGGTGAAATGCGGTAGACCGGATCGTGGGTGCCCAGCGTCGGCGCGGTGACATAGAGGTGTCCGTCAGGGCCGAACGCCAGGTGGAAGGCGGCCACGCTGGAGGGCAGCGTCGCGAAGGCCTGCGCGCGACCGTCCTCGCCCACCCGCAGCACCGAACCGGACCGATCGCCGACGAACAAGGCGCCGTCAGGCCCAAACGCCAGCCCGCACGCGACGCCGAGGTTGCTGGCATACAGCGAGGCGCGGCCATCAGCCTCGACGCGGTAGACACTGCCGTCGAAGCGGCTCGACACATACAGGCGGCCATCGCGATCGAAGGCCAGCGACGTCGGGTTCGGCACGTCGCTGACGAACGGCTCGCGGGTGCCATCGGGCCGGACGATGAAGATGGCGACCGGCGCCTGCTGGCCGCGGGAGCCGCTGAAGGTGACGTACAGGTTGCCGTGCCGATCGTAGGCCGGGCTGTCGACGTGGTGGACGCCTGTCACGAGTGGCGTGCCGACCTCGACGAACGCGGTCTCGCCCGGCAGCTCGTCGATCCGCACCGGGGTGGGTCCGCCATCGAGACCGGCCGGAATCATCACCGCGAGCGACGTGCGCGACGCCGAGGCCAGCCGCGCCGGCTGCGTGCCGACCCGCACGTGCGGCGCGACCGGATCGATGGGAAAGTCGTCACCGTCGAGCGTGACGCGCCCTCCCTCGATCGCCCACAGCGGCCGGACCGAGACTACGCGACCCATGGATGTCCGGTCAGCTTTCGTCGTCGAGCTCGACGTTCCAGTAGAAATAGTCGCGCCACGAATCGGGGGCGTTGCGCAGCCCGATCGTGATCCGGATGGCGGGGGCTTTGTCGGGGCGCCGCGGCACGCGGACGAGCCGCATGCCGGCCTGGTCCGGCGTGCGGCCGCCCTTGCGGCGATTGCACGGGATGCAGCAGGTGACGATGTTCTCCCAGTCCTTGCGGCCGCCCTGGGCGACCGGCACCACATGATCGAAGGTCAATTCCGCGCTGGGGAGCAGGTCCGCGCAGTACTGGCACGTGTGCTCGTCCCGCGCATAGATGTTGGCGCGCGAGAAAGGGACGTAGTCGATCTGCCGCTTGATCTTGATGTAGCGGAGCAGCCGGATGACGGAGGGCAGCTTGAAACTGAACGACACCGACCGGACTTCCCGGTCGTACACAGAGATAACTTCGACCTTCCCCTGGCACCAAAGCGTGATCGCTTTCTGCCAATGGACGACCTTGAGCGGTTCGTACGTGGCGTTGAGAAGGAGCGTTTGCTCCATAAAGCCTGTGCCATTTTGCCTGATGGCATGAGGGGTGTCAAAGGGCTGGCGGGGCCGGGGCGACCGGCCGATAATCGATATGTCCCGATGAGCCGTTTACTTACAGCCGTCGTCCTGTTCGTCGCCGCCGGCTCAGCCGGGTGCGCCACGACCGGCGCGACGCCGAAACCCTTCCCGACTCCGGGGGCCGGCAGGCCTTCGCCGGCCGTCGCGTCCAGACGTGGCGCGGGCCTCGGGTATGGCGTCGCCGGCACAGCGCTCTCCCTGAGAGGCACGCCTTACCGCAACGGCGGCAGCGACCCGGGCGGGTTCGATTGCAGTGGATTCGTGAGATACGTCTACGAGCAGAACGGCGTGGCGGTGCCGCGCACGGTCACCGAACAGTTTCGCGCCGGGCGGCCCGTCGGCGGCCAGCAACTCGAGCCGGGGGATCTGGTGTTCTTCAGTACCGTCAGCGCGGGGGCCTCGCATGTCGGCATCGTGATCGGCGGTGACGAGTTCGTGCACGCGCCCAGCAGCACCGGCGAAGTGCGGGTCGAGCGGCTGAGCGCGTCGTACTGGTCTACGCGGTTTGTTGGAGCGAGAAGGGTTGCCTGACGAGGCGCCGCGCGGTCGCGTCCGTGAATTGGCGGACGTGCAGATCGCGTTCGGTATAGAGCGCCGGCTGCAGGGCGCGCTTCAAGGGCTCCACCTTCACACCCGCGGCTGACTCCGCCGAGAGCGCGGTGCACGGTTCCATGTAGCGCTGCGGGAACGACGGAAAGTTCCTGAACGTGGTCGCGGTCACGCCGCCGTAGCGGGCGTGCAGGGTCGCGAAGTCCCAGTGCAGGAAATCGAGCAGCGCCGGATCCGGGCCCGAGGCCAGATACTGCCGCGTCATCCTCGCCACATCGTCGTAAAACTCCGGCGCGTGCGTGCGCATGGCGCGCGTGGCGTCGGAGTGCGCGAACTGGCGCAGGCCGGCGGCGGCTGGGTCGATGTGGTAGAGCTCGTGAATGATGGTGTCGAGCTTGGCGACCCAGGACTCGACAGGGCCGTAGAGTTCGGTTTTCCAGGACCGCTCCATGCTCTGCTCGCAGAAGCGCGGCAACACGAAGGAGATGAGGTACTTGATGCGCGTCATACCGACGCGGACCTCTGGAGTTTTGGTGACGAACCACTCCGAACGGCGTGTCAGCTCGCCGGTCGCGCGATCCTTCCAGAAGTAGTAGCCGGGCTCTGTCTCCGGCAGCGTCAGACAGTGACAGGTAGCGAACGCGCCTTCGGCGTCCGGCCGGCCAAATCGGCCGAATACCAGTACTTCGCGCAGGTCGATGAACCCGAGCGCCGGCGTCCGGGCGATAACGTCCTGCATCAGGAGCGCGATGCGCTCCGTGTAATTGATCATATCGACACACATCCGGCCGGAGACGGGGCTTCCGCCCACGCTCTGTGGCCATGCCTGCCGCTGGTCGCTAGGGAACTGAGAAGGTGCGAATATACGGGGGCGCATGGAGCCTGTCAAGGTCAACAGGGACAACGGTTTATTCCCCAGCTCCCCTGGCCTCGCCTCGCCGGTCGCCCCGACTCAGCCCTGGGGACTCTGAGCCTGTCAGAGGGTCAGGACCGGCCGCCGCTGCCGCGGCCGGTTGGGATGGCGATCGGTGCGCCCGGAAGCGCCAGATTCGGCACGGGTTCGAGAGGCAGCATCTCGGGGGGCGCCGCGGGTGTCAACGCCGGTTCCGGGACGAGGGGGGGTGGCGTGACGGCGCCCATCCGGCGCAGGATCATCTGCTGCCGCCGGCGCAGTCTGGCGCTCGGATGCCCGGGGTCGAGGATGCGCGGGTTGGCGATCGCGGCCGCGAGCAGGGCTGATTCCGTCGGACTCAGGTCCGCGGCGGACTTGCGGAAATACCGTCGCGCCGCGGCTTCCGCGCCCCACACGCCGTCGCCCCACTCGATGGCGTTCAGATAGATCTCCAGGATCCGCTGCTTCGACAGCTCCACCTCGAGGCGGCGAGTGATGAGCAGTTCCTTCAGCTTGCGAACAGGGGTCTTCGACGGCGAGAGATAGAGGTTCTTCGCCAACTGCTGGGTGATCGTGCTGGCGCCGCGCTTGAACTCGCCAAGCTCCCAGTTGGTTTCGATCGATTCACGCAGCTGCTCGTAGTCCACCCCCTGGTGCTGCCAGAAGGCGCTGTCCTCGGTCACGATCACGGCGCGCTTGAGATTGGGAGAGATGCGTGCGTACGACACCCAGCGCCAGTCGCGCGCCGCCGGCATGCCGCGCGCGTGGGCTTCGCGCGCGCGAAGGTCCATGAAGGCGGTGGAGACGGGGTTGCCGGTGCGCAGCGGCCGCACGTCGGGCAGGGTGAGATAGACGTAGGCGGCCGTGACGAACCCGACGCCCAGCAGGGCCGCGACCGCTCGGCCGAGCGCACCGGCCACGCGCCGGGTTGTGCCGCCGCGCGTGGCGCGGCTGGTGCCGGCGCCGCGCGCCGTCATGACGCGAGCAAAGCCGTCAGCGCTGCGGTCAGGCGAGCGATGTTCTCGGCTGTCGATCCCGAGCCCATCAAACCGACGCGCCAGATGCGGCCGGCGAGCGGACCGAGTCCGGCGCCGATCTCGATGCCGTGCTCCTCGAGGAGGCGCTTGCGGAGCCGCGCTTCATCGATGCCCGCGGGCACGGTCACGGCGTTCAACGACCACAGCCGTTCGGCGGGCGGCGGCAACAGGGACAGGCCGATCGCCCCCAGCGCCTCCACCAGTGCGAGATGATTGATCCGGTGCCGCTCCCACCGTGCCTCGAGGCCTTCCTCCTCGACGGCCACCAGCGCCTCGCGCAGCGCGTAGACGAGCGGCGCCGAGATGGTGTGGTGATACTTGCGATTCAGCCAGTAGTCTTCGAGCAGCTGGAGGTCGAAGTAGAAGGATCGACAGCCCTCCGCCTTCAGGCGGACGAGCTCGCGCGCGCGCGTCGAGAACGTGATCGGCGCCAGCCCCGACGGCGCTCCCAGGCCTTTCTGCGTGCAGCTGTAGACGACGTCAGCGCCCCAGCCACCGGCGTCGACCGGATGCGCCCCGAGCGAGGTGACGGCGTCGACAATCGTCATCGCGCCCCGGGCCGACGCCAGCGCGCACAGCTCGGCCACCGGGTTGAGCACGCCGGTGGAGGTCTCGGCATGCACCATCGTCACGATGTCCGCCCCCTCCTGCAAGGCCGCCTCGAGGCGGGCCGGATCGCAGGCGCGTCCCCACTCGACGTCGACGCGGGTCACCGTGGCGCCATAGCGCGCGAGCATCTGCGCCAGCCGATCGCCGAAGTAGCCGGTCACGACGGCGACGGCGCGGGTGCCCGGGCGGGTCAGGTTCGCGACCGCCGCTTCCATCCCCGAGGTCCCGGTCCCGGAAATGGCCAGGGCGACCGAACCGTCGCCGGCGCGCATCACCGCGGCGAGGCGGGACCTGATGTCGTCGAGGATCCCCATCATGCCCGGATCGAGATGGCTGAGGACGGGGGCGGCCATCGCGCGCATCACGCGCGGAGCCACGGGACTCGGCCCCGGGCCGAGCAGGAGTCGTTCAGTCAGTGGTGTCATTCAACAGGACCCGAATCTTTTCCATCGCATCAGTCGGCAGCGGCCCCAGCGGCGGCCGAGGGTCGCCTCCCTGGAGGCCGGAGAGATCCATCGCGGCTTTCAGCCCGGCGATCCCGAAGGCCGTCGTGACGGCGCGGGCGAGCGGGGTCAGCCGCTGCTGGGCCGCAAGCGCCTCCGCATGCCGGCCTTCGAGCGCCAGGGCGCGCAGGCGAAGGCATAGTTGAGGCCGCACACACGCCACGGCGAGAATTGCCCCTGCCGCGCCGGCACAGAAGGCAATGTAGGCGCCCGGCGCTGATCCCGCCAGCACGGTAAACCGGTCGGGCACGACCGCGGCCAGGTCGGTGAACTGCGCCCCGTCGGTGGTCGTTTCCTTGATGCCGGCGATGTTGGGATGCGCCGCCAGGCGTCCGATCGTGTCGGGCGTCATGTTGACGCCGGTAAAGGCCGCGTAGTTATACAGGAGCACCGGCACCGGACTGGCATCCGCGATCGCCGTGTAATGCGCGACGAGGGCCGGCACCGGCACGTGGGCGCGGTAGAACGAGGGCGTTCGCACGAGGACGGCGTCGGCCCCCCCGGCGGCGGCACGGCGGGCCGCCGCGATGGTGCCTCTGGTGGACTCCCGGCCGACCCCCGCGATGAGCGTCCGGTCCGCCGGGACCTCTTTGCGCACGGTCTCGATGACCAGATCTCCCTCGGCGTCGTCCAGCAGCGAAGCCTCGCCGTTGGTGCCGAGCGCCACGACCCCCCCGAGCCCGGCCGCCATCCACCACCGCACGTTAGCGCGGATGGCCGCCCCGTCGACCTCACCGTTGCGGAACGGCGTCGGCATCGGCGGAAACACCGATCGGAGATACACGGGCAAACGCTACCACACCGAAGTCCGAGGTCCGAGGTCGAAAGCCGCAAACTGGGACGGGGAACTGGAAACTGAAATAAAACGGGCGCGGCCTTGTGAGCCGCGCCCGTCGCAGGGTGCCGATCGAGTCGAGGTCGAAGATTTAGTGAACGCGCGAGCCCCAGATGACGCGGTAGCTCTTCCAGTCCTCGTCCAGAATCGTCCAGAGGGCCTGGTCGAGATACTCGCCGTTACGGAGGAACGACTTGCGCAGGATGCCTTCCTGCATCGCGCCAATCTTCCGCAGGGCGCCGTTGCCGCGACCGTTGAGGATCGCCGCGCGCGCTTCGAGGCGGTGCGTCTTGATGGTCTCGAACGCAAAGTCAATGACCATGCGCGCGCCGTCCATGAACATGCCCGTGCCCCAGAACGCGGAGCCAATCGCGAATCCCCACTCGGCGGTGCCGAAGCCCGGCTCCAGCTGCCGCACCTGGAAGATTCCGATCGCCGTGTCCATCCCGTGGGGCACCACCGCGAAGCAGGCATAGTTGCCCGCCGCGCGCTCGCGGTGCGTCCACGCAATGAAACGCTCGAAGCCTTCGACGGTCGTCGGCGGCGGCGAGATGAAGCGCGCCACTTCCTCGGTCGAGAGCATCGCCAGCAGCGACGTCGCGTCCGAGAGCCGGAGCTCGCGGAGCGTCACCTTCGAGCCCGTCAGCACCGGAAGCGCCTGCTTCCAGTCCGACGTCGTCGTCTGCGTCGCCTTGGTGGCAATCACCGACTGGAGGTTCGTCATCGTCTGCGCCTGTCCGAAGGAGATTTTTTCCATTACAGACCTCCCACGACAGGAGTGGTCGCAGTGACCGTGGTCGTCGTCGTCGTCGTCGGATTCGGCAGAATCGCCGGCGGTGGTGCGGCCAGCGGGTCGCTCACCGGCAGCGGCTCGCTGCCCTCGCCGAACAGCCCGTCGAACGTTGTCACGCTGCCGTCGAAGACAGCCGGCACGGCCGGGTCGTC
>JBKJRJ010000493.1:0-6009 GCA_046594705.1 Vicinamibacterales bacterium | reverse complement strand
GGGGTTGCGCTTGACCTTCTCGGTCAGCTGCCCGCCCTCCTCGTGCCCGACATACCCGGGGGGAGACCCGATCAGCTTCGACACCGAGTGCTTCTCCATGTACTCGGTGTCCAAGCTGATTGGCTCGCCGCCGGGATACGTCGGCCACGAGGAAGGCGGCCAGCTCACCGAGAAGGTGAAGCGCAATCCCTACTCGGTCGTCCTGCTCGACGAAATCGAGAAGGCGCATCCCGACCTGTTCAACATCCTGCTGCAGGTGTTCGAGGACGGCCACCTCACCGATGGCCTTGGCAACCGGGTGAACTTCAAGAACACCATCATCATCATGACCTCGAACATCGGCGCCCGCTTCATCCAGAAGAAGGCGTCGCTCGGGTTCCAGTCGACCGAGTCGAGCGTGATTGCCCGCAGTGTCAACGACATGGTGCTCGGCGAGGTCCGCAAGACCTTCAATCCCGAGTTCATCAACCGCATCGACGAGATCATCGTGTTCGAGGCGCTCGGCGACGACGACCTCCGCACCATCACGCGGCTGCTGGTCAAGCAACTGAACGACAACCTGGTCGATCGCAAAATCCAGCTGAACCTCGCCTCCGAAGTGGTGGACTGGATCATCGAGCAGACCTGCAAGGACCGCTCGTACGGCGCCCGTCCGCTCCGTCGCGCCATCCAGCGGTTCATCGAGGACCCGCTCTCCGAGGAGCTCATTCGCGGGCAACTCAAGGACGGCGAAATCGACGTCTATCTCGAAGGGGGATTGCTGGCCTACCGCCCGGCAGGCCAGGTACAGGAGGGACGACGGCTGTCGTGACGCCCGCGCCCCTCCGCCAGGGCTGCGACGGGCCGCTCAAGGCCGAAGGCTAGCCCGGGACGTCTTAAATCCTGTAAAATCATCGCTTGCGTCCCCGCCGGCATGTTGCCGGGGGAGCGTCCGGTCAGCCCTGTCCGCCATAAATGCTGAAGTTTCGAGCTCTTGTTGTCGCCGGGGCGCTCACTGCGTGCCCGCCATCGGCCTGGTCGGGCCAGGCTCCGCAGGCGCCGCCATCGCTGCCGCCGGCCGCGCCAGCCGCGGGGCAGGCGGCCCAGCCGCCCGCCGCCACACCGGCGCCGCTGCCGTCCGTCGCCATCGTGCAGACGGTGTGCGGCCTGTCGATTCCGACCCCGGCGCGGCTGCCTCCGGCCGGCTCCGCCCCGGTGGTCTTCCAGGTCGTCCCCTGCTTCCAGAAGCAGGGGGGATCGCCCGTGGTCGACGCCCAGACCTATCTCTATTACATCGAGATGAAGAACAACGTCAGCGTCCCCTCCGCCAACCGGTGGGTGCCGTTTGACGACAAGTCGGAGCAGACCATCCTCGCCGACTTCAAGCGGCTGTGGGCGACCAAATTCCTCGACGACCTTGCCATCGACATCCAGGACTACAAGTTCTCGAACGGCGTCGTGGGCAAGATGGTCGTCTACGACATGGAAGAGCGCCAGCGCGTCAAGATCGTCGACTACATCGGCTCGAAGAAGGTCGAGATGTCGAAGATCGACGAAGAGCTGAAGAAGAAGGATCTCCGGATCGCGCTCGACTCGTTCATCGACCAGGGGCTGATCCGCAAGGTCGCCGGCGTCGTCCGCGAGCTCTACGCCGAGAAGGGCTACGAATACGCGGAGGTCAAGCCCGAGGTCAAGCCCGTGAGCACCGGGACCAAGACGGTGAATGTCAGCTTCCTCATCACCGAAGGCCCGAAGGTCAAGATTCGCGCGGTCGACTTCCAGGGCAACAAGGCGATCGGCGACGGCAAACTGAACCGCAAGATGAAGGAGAACAAGGCTCCCGGTCTGTTCAAGTTCATCACCGGCGCCGGCACCTTCAAGGAAGCCAAGTTCGAAGAAGACGCCGACCTCGTGGTCCAGTACTACCGGGAGCAGGGCTACGTGAAGGCGCAGGTCGGGCAGCCCGAGCTGAAGATCCTGGAAGACTCCAGCGACGGCAAGTCCCGCTACGTGCAGCTGCAGATTCCGGTCACCGAGGGGCCGCGCTACCGGATCGGCGAGGTCGGCTTCTCGGGCAACACCGTCGTCAAGACCGAGGGGCTGCGGCCGCTGTTCAAGGTCGAGAAGGACGAGTGGTTCAACGAGAAGCGGATCCGGAAGGGCTTCGAGAAGGCGCGCGAGCTCTACGGCAGCGCCGGCTACTTCGAGTTCACCGGGGTGCCGGAGTACTCGTTTCCGAACGAGCCCAAGGGGCCCAACGGGGCCGCGCCCGCCGCCGCCGACGACTCGGCCGGCCCGCCGCCGCCGGCTATTGCCGGCCCGGTCGTCAAAGCCAGCTCGGAACCGGTCGTCGATATCACGGTGCGGCTCGAGGAAGGCAAGCAGTACTTCGTCAACCGCCTCATCTTCCTTGGCAACACGACGACCCGCGACAACGTCATCCGCCGCGAAGTCCGGCTGCTGGAGGAAGGCATCTTCAACACCGAGGCGCTGAAGTACAGCGTGCGGCGGTTGAATCAGCTCGGCTACTTCAAGCCGCTCGAGGGTGAGGCGATCGACGTCCAGAAGACGCCCAACGTCGAGGGCAAGGTCGATGTCCGCCTGAAGTTCGAAGAACAGAACCGCAACCAGATCACCTTCGGCGCGGGCGTGTCGCAGTACGAAGGCTTCTTCGGGCAGCTCGCCTTCCAGACCTCGAACTTCCTGGGCCGCGGCGAGACCTTCAGCGTCTCGGCGCAGCAGGGTAACCGCGCCAAGAACTACCAGGTCGGGTTCACCGAGCCGTTCCTGTTCGACCGTCCGATCACGGCCGGCATCGACGTGTTCAACCAGGAGATCCAGTACTACAACCAGTTCACGCAGGCCACCACCGGCATGAACACGGTGTGGGGCTTCCCGGCGGGGCCGTTCTCGCGCCTCTTCGCCAGCTACAGCTACCAGCGCGTGCAGGTCAGGGACCTCAACCCGCTCTACCTGCAGGCGGTCCAGGCGGGCGGGCAGAACAACCCCTTCCTGACCGATTCCCTGCTGCTCGGCAGCGGCGGCGAGCGCCGCATCAGCAAGATCGGCCCGAGCTTCCTCTACAACACCATCGACAACCCGATTTTCCCGACCACGGGCCGCAAGCTGTCGCTGTCGATGGACCTGGCGGGGCTCGGCGGCAACAGCAAGTTCTACTCCGGCAAGTCGGAGGCGATTGTCTACGCGGTGCACACGCGGCGGACCTCGGTCGGCCTGCGCGCCGCCTTCGAGTTCATCAATCCATACGGCAGCACGAAGAACCTGCCGATTTTCGAGAAGCTGTTCCTGGGCGGCGAGTACAGCATCCGCGGCTTCGACATCCGCAGCGTCGGCCCGCGCGATCTGCCCACCGGGCTGGTCATCGGCGGCAACAAGAGCATCCTGCTCAACGCCGAGTACCTGATTTCGATCGCCGGTCCGGTCCGTCTCGTGCTGTTCGCCGACGCCGGCCAGGTGCGCGACAACGGCGAGCGTTTCGCATGGCGGGAGCCGGTCAAGGTGCAGACGATCGTCAACGGGCTGTCGCCGGCGGATCCCGCGACCTCGCTGTATGGCGTCGGCGGTTTCAACAGCCAGCTGGTGCCGCGCACCGATATCGTCGGCACGACGCCGTCGTTCAAGTCGTCGACCGGCGCCGAGATCCGGTTCTTCATGCCGGTCCTCAACGTGCCCTTCCGCCTGATTTTCGCGATGAATCCGTCGCGCGGCAACGTGCTGGACAATAATCTCCAAAGGGAGAAGCGCTTCAAGTTCCGGTTCGCCGTCGGCACCACCTTCTAGCTTCGGTCAACGACACAACAAGAGGAATTATTCAGATGAGAGCTTTGCAGTCTTCGATTTTTGCGGCGGTACTGATCGCGGCGCTGGCCGCTCCTTCGCTGGCCCAGACGGCGCCGCCCGCGACACCAGCGCCGAAGCCGCAGGCACCGCCCGCGACGCCGCCGGCCGCCGCGCCCAGGCCGCAGCCGCCCGTGGCCTTTCCGGCCGACGCCAAGATCGCCTTCATCGACGTCAACCAGGTGGCCGGCACGTCGGCAGCCGGCAAGGACGCGTCCAAGAAGCTGACCGATCTCAACAACAAGAAGCTGGCCGAGCTGAACGACAAGAACAAGCAGCTCCAGGCGCTGACCACCAAGCGCGACACCGGCGGCGCGGTGCTGAATGAGTCGGCGCGCGCGACGATCGACAAGGAGATCGACAAGCTCCAGCGCGACATTCAGTTCGCGCAGACCAACGCGCAGGCGGAGGTCCAGGACCTGACCAACGAGCTCCAGGCCGAGTTCCAGAGGCGCCTGATCCCGATCATCGAGGACGTCGCGAAGGAAAAAGGTCTCCACGCCGTGTTCAGCATCGCCGACTCCGGCGCCGCCTACGTGCACCCGGGGCTGAACATCTCCGAGGAAGTCGTGAAGCGGCTCGACGCGGCCGCGGCGAAAAAGTAGTTTACTGCTGGCGGTTGACAGTTCACGGTTGACGCTGGGCGGGTCGGCGGTTCGGGCGACGAACCGCGCACCGTTTACCGTGAACTGTGGACTGTGAACCTGTTACTATTTCCCTCCGTGTCCGTGATCAACATCCCCAAGGCCATCGACCGGCTCTGTTACCGCTATCCCTCCCCGCTGGTCGACGCCATCATCGAGCACGAGCCCGGCCGGCGCATCACAGCGGTCAAGAACGTCACCGTCAACGAGGACTTCTTCCAGGGGCATTTCCCGGGCGCGCCGGTGATGCCCGGCGTCCTGATGATCGAGACGCTGGCTCAGGTGGCGACCATCCTCCTGATGGACGGCCCCGAGCACGGGCCGCACGGGCGGGCGTGGCTGCGCGGCGTCGACCATGCGAAGTTCCGGCTGCAGGTCGTGCCGGGCGATCGCCTGACGCTCGAGGTCACGGTGGGGCCGCGGCGCGACACGCTGGCGCGCGTCAAGGCGGTCGCCAGCATCAATGGCAAGGTCGCCGCCGAAGCCGAACTGGTGATGGGATTGGAGCGCCCCGTCGTCGCCGCGGCGGCGGACACCTCCCCCGCGCAGGGGACCACGGCCACCGCCCTCGCCGGCATCCATCCGACCGCGATCATTCACCCCTCGGCGCGGGTGGGCGAGGGGACCGTGATCGGTCCCTACGTCACGATCGGCGAGCGGGTCCGGATCGGGCGCGACTGCCGCATCGGGGCCTCGTGCGTGATCGACGGCGTCACCGAGATCGGCGACGCCAACCAGATCTTCCCGATGACCTCGATCGGCCTGGTGCCGCAGGATCTGAAGTTCGGCGGGGAGCCGACGCGCGTGGTCATCGGCGATCGGAACGTGATCCGGGAGTTCGTGACCATCCATCGCGGCACCGCGGGCGGCGGCGGGCTGACCAGCATCGGGAACCACAACCTCCTGATGGCCTACACCCACATCGCGCATGACTGCCACATCGGCAACGAGACAATCTTCGGCAACGCCGCCACGCTGGCCGGGCACGTGGAAGTCGAGGACTACGCCAACGTCGGCGCCTTCTCCGGCGTGCACCAGTTCTGCCGCGTCGGCAAGTACGCGTTCATCGGCGGCTATTCGGTCGTGACCAAGGACGCGCTGCCCTTTGCCAAGACCGTCGGCAACCGCGCGCGGATTTACGGGATCAACACCATCGGCTTGAAACGCCGCGGCTTCTCGCCGGAAACGATCGCCGAGCTGCGCCGGGCGCACCGCGTGCTGCTGCACTCGGCCACGACCCGCGCCGTCGCGCAGATCGAGCGTGACCCGGGGCTCCAGAGCCCCGAGGTCCGCTATGTCGTCGATTTCATCAAGTCGTCAAAGCGCGGCGTCGGACTGAGGCGGCCGAGTCGAAGGCTGGAAGAAGTCGTAGAAGAGTAGAGGCGGGTCTTACTCGAAGGCATCGAAGGCATCGAAGGCATCGAAGGCATCGAAGGCGTCGAAGAGCCTTCGACGGATCCTAATTGGTATCCCTATTAGTTGTGCTTCGAGTTGTCTTCGAGTCCTTCGACTCTTCGAGTGAAGCCTA
>JBKJRJ010000465.1:0-3399 GCA_046594705.1 Vicinamibacterales bacterium | reverse complement strand
CAGCGCCATGCGCCGCCTCAACAAGGAGGCCTACATGTTCACCTTCAACGGCGAGCGGCACGGCCTCCGCAGCCGCGACAACATGAAGTACTGGACCGTCCACATGGACGAGTTCTTTGACCACTACCTGCTCGGCAAGCCGCGGCCGGAATGGATGGACAAAGGCGTCTCCTATCAGGACCGCGGCAAGCGCGATGTCGCCCCGCTCTTCAAGACGAAGAGCCCCGCCAGCACCACGACTGAGCAGCAGGAGCGGCGCTGAGGGCGATGGCTTGCAACGGCCCTCCGTCGCTTCCGTCTTCAGGCTGAGGGACGCGCCATCCGGTCAATATGCGCGCAAATTTTCGCCGTGACCGTGGCGGCGCTCTGGAGCCCATCGACCGTTCCGAAGGACAGGCGATGCTTGTAATAGTCGATCACCGGAGTCGCAAACTGCGCGTATGTAGCCAGTCGCCGGCGCACGGTGTCGGGGTGATCATCGGGCCGGATGACCAGGTTGCCGCCGCAGTATGGGCATCCGTCGCGATCCTCATCTTCGAGGATCGATTGGGTAATCGCGCAGGCGTCGCAGATGCGGCGCGAGGCCAGCCGGCGGATGATGTCCTCGTCGGACGCGTCGAGCAGGATGACCACCAGCGAGGCCGGGTCGAGCATGGTGTCGAGCACCGCCGCCTGCGCGGCGGTCCGCGGGAAGCCGTCAAGGATCGACCCCTTGACGATGTCTGGCGCGGCGAGCCGCTCGCGGACGAGATCGGTGATCAACTCGTCACCGACCAGCCCGCCGGTCGCGAGCGTTTCGGCGACCTGAAGTCCGAGGGGGGTGCGCGCCTTGACAGCGCTACGCAGCGTGTCGCCGGTGGAGACATGGGGAATCGCAAGGCGCGCGGCGAGCCGCGCGGCCTGCGTCCCCTTCCCAGACCCCGGAGGGCCGATGAGCACGACGTGGCGCAATCAGGACCGTCTCACTTGATTGCCGAGTAGTCGGTCGCGGTCATGAAAACCGACTCCACCTTGGCCACGATCGGGCCGGCCACCTCGGACTCCGCCTTGGCCTTCAGCCATTCCGGATCGGCGCGGAAGGCGGCCCAGCTCTTGGTCGCCTGTTCACGGCTCGAGTGCTCGAGGATGTAGATCAGCGTCGAGCCCGAGAGGGGCCCTTCGGAAGGCGTCCAGTAGCCCACGCTCTTCATGTTGTGCTTCTCGAAGAGACGGCGCGTGTGGTCGCGAAACCGCGCGTTGACGTTGGTGAGCTTGCCTTCCGTCGCGGTATAGGTCCGCAGCTCATAGACGTGGCCCGCGGCGGGCTGCGAGGCCGATACCGTTGCGGAGGGAGACGAGGCGCGGCCGGCGGCGTAACCACCCAGCACCAGGACGAGGGCTGCCACGAATTTTGTTTTCATGGCGCAGAGTTTATCTCAGGCTGAATCCGAAGGGCTGAAGCGTGAAACTTTCCTCCGGCTGCGGGGTTCTTCCCGTGAGTGAACGACGCCCCAGACTCCGGCCGGCGCGGGAATGACCGACGTCAGCCTGTTTGAGGCGTTCGTCCGGAGGTATCAGGACATGGTGTACGGCACCGCGGTTCGGCTGCTCGGCAGCCCGGCGGAGGCGGAAGATGCCGCCCAGACCGTGTTCCTGAAGGCTTTCCAGCGCTTCGCCGAGGTCGGCGCGAGCCCGGCGGCGGCCGGCTGGCTGAAGACGACCACCCGGAACGAGTGCCTCAATCACCTGGCGCGCTACCGGTCCCGGTGGCAGTTCTTCAGTGAGCTGACGCGGCCGGACCAGGCCGGCGGTGGCGACTACGCCGACTCGCTGGTGTCTCCCCTGTCGCACGCGCTCGACCTGGAGCAGGCCGAGCTCAACGAGGCACTTGAACGCGCGCTGCGCGCCCTGCCGGATCACCAACGCGTGCCGCTGGTGCTCTTTCACTTCGACGAGTTGAACTACCAGGAAATCGCGGACGCGCTCGGCGCGTCGCTCGGCAAGATCAAGACGGACATCCATCGAGGCCGCGAGGCGCTGAAGCGCCTGCTGCCGCACCGGCCATGATCGCCGACCTCTCCGGACCCGACGACGAACTCGAGCGTCTGGCGGATCGCGAGCTGAGGCGCCTGCCAGGACCCCGCGCGCCGCACACGTTGCTGCCGTCCGTGATGGCCGCCGTGCGGCAGTGGGCGGATCGTCCGTGGTACTCGCGCGCGTGGTTCACCTGGCCGCTCGGCTGGCAGGTGGTGTCGGTTGCCGCGCTGGTGGTGCTCGTCGCCGGCGGCGCGATGGTCGCGCCGCGGGTCCAGGGCGCCGCATCGAGCGCGATCACCGCGGTCCAGATTGTCTTCGGCGACGTCCCCGATGTCGCGCGGCCGGTCGAGACCACGGCCAGCACCGCGCGGATCCTGTGGCGGACGCTCTTCGAGCCGCTTGCCACCTACGCGCTGGTCGTCGTCGTGCTCATGTTTCTCGCGTGCGCCGTGTTCGGAACGGCGCTGAATCAGGTCGTCATCGAAAGGGCGGAACAGAGATGAATCGAATGGGCGCGACGATCGCGATGGCATGGCTCGCCGCGATGGCGGCCTTCAGCACCCCTGCGTCGGCGCAGGTGGACCCGGCGCCTGCCGAACGCGTCGAGCAGGTCCGCTGGAGCTACCCGGTCGTCCGCATCGGGCAGGACTACACCCTCAAGGCCGGGGAGACTGCGCGCGAGCTGACGGTCATTTTCGGCGACGCGACCATCGAGGGGCGCGTGGATCGGGACCTCGTGGTCGTGCTCGGCAGCGCGCGCCTGGCGGGCACCGCGGTGATCGACGGGTCGCTCGTCGTGGTGGGCGGCAGCGCGCAGGCGGCTGAAGGCGCGCAGGTGCACGGGGATGTCTTCGTAGGCGGCGGCGGGTTCGACACCCCGGCCGGATTTGTGCCCGGAGGGACCTACGTGGCGATCGGATCCACGCTGCTCGGCGGATACCTCCGCGACCTGATGCCGTGGCTCACGCGCGGACTGTTGTGGGGCCGCCCGATCGTCCCCTGGCTGCCATGGGTCTGGACCATCGCGGCGATCTTCTTCCTCGTCAACCTGCTCTTCAACGTCGTGTTCGACGCGCCGGTGAAGGCGGCGACCGCCACGCTTCGCGCCACGCCGCTGTCGGCGTTCATGACGGGGCTGCTCGTGATGCTCCTCGCGGGTCCCGTGTGTCTGTTGCTCGCCGTCTCGGTCATCGGCGTGGCGGTGGTGCCGTTTGTCCTGTGCGCGCTGCTGCTGGCCGGGATCCTCGGCAAGATCGGGTTTGCGCGCTGGCTTGGAATGAGCGTCGTCCACCAGGACGAGCCCGACCGCCGCTCGCAGTCGCTCCGATCGTTCCTGATCGGCTCGGCCATCATGTGCGTCGCCTATATGATCCCGATTCTCGG